>JBFGLD010000536.1:0-4944 GCA_041576335.1 Anaerolineae bacterium
CCGTCGGGGACGGGTTACTGCCCGCACCGACTCATGAGGTGCACAGCCCGCCGACGATCTGCGGCTATTTCCTAAAGATCCCGCCGGCGCGTCCACAGAATGACCCACACCCCTGCCAGCGCCGCCAGCACCATCACTGCGCTTCCGGCACGGCTGAACATTAAACTGGGCCGGCTCTTCACAATGTAGCTATCAACAAGCACCGGCCCGGCTAAAACTTTGAGCCGTACTTCGTGCGATCGTTGGGGCAGACCGGCCGCAATTTTTACTGTTACCGTTTGGCTATTAACCTGGACCGGGTTGGAATTTAGATCCAGCTCAACCGGTTCAGCCTGATCGATTTGGACGCGCAGGCGACCCTGTCCCCCCGTCACCATTTCCAAATGGCTGCCCCTAAAGACAAAGGCTGCACCTGCACCGGGCTGCCCGGATAGGGCCGTACCAAACGTGGAGCCAGCCTGCGGCACGGATTGCCAATCCCCTTCATAAGCCACGGCCCAGTGCTGCGCTTGATGATGGCCTTGATATAGGATCGGAGGCTGCTTGGCCTGGGCTTTGAGAGCGTTATAGACCGGCAAGGGGGTAAAGTCCGGCTCAACCATGCGAAAGTAATATTGGGGGTTGGTATCTCGTTCCCGATCATCAGCCTGCTTGAAAAACCAATAAAAGCCAACGCCGACCCACGGCCACTCCTGCTGAATCCGCTGGTAAGCCAGGACCGTATAGCGTCCTTGTTGTTCGGGCGTAACCTGGCCATAAATCGGCGGTAAGCCGGATTCGGGGGGAAGTGCGTTCCAGCCCAGTTCGCTCAGCCAGATTGGCTTGTGGGCGTCGCCATTGCGGACCATCACATCACGGATGTAGAGTGGGCGAGAAAAGTTGAGAACACGCGGCTGCATACGCCGGTCGGTCGGTCCGCTCCAAAGGCCGTAGCCCTGCATCGCCAACACGTCAAAGTAGGGAGCTGCCCCCGCGTCGTAGAGCTGCTGCAAGAAAAGCACATCGCTCAAGCCACCTGGGCTAACCAGCGCTCCATCGGGGGCGTAGCGGCGCACTCGATCCAGTTCGATGGTGGCGGCCAGGGCCCCCATAACCACAATGGCCTCCGGATCGCCGGCTTTAACCCGGGTGTAGCCTTCTTTAAGCAGCGCCGTATATTCCTCGGCCCGGATCGGATACTCACCCCACTCCGGGTAAATATTTGGCTCGTTCCATATTTGATAGGCAGGAATTCTGCCCTTGTAGCGTCTAACCACCGCTTCAACAAAATCACCGTAGTCGGCCGGGTTATCCGGCGGGGCAAAGGTGCCCACCGTGTTCGTCATAGCCCGTGTCCAGGCCGGCGGATTACTGAGGCGAGCCATTATTTTGAGATCGTACGTTTCGGCCAGTTCGACGATGTGGTCATATTTGTCCCAGGCCGACTTATAGGGCTCATGGCGGCGGTCCTCAAAGTCATCCTTACCGTGAATCTCGATATCTTCCCAGGCAAACTCCTGCCGGATCCACTTAATCCCGGCGGCGGCAATCAAACGCGTCGTCTCTTCCCGCTTGTTCGGTTCAACCTCATTTTGCAGAAAGATATTGACTCCGTAAGGATTCATATCGGTATGTTGAACCGGAACCTCACCGGCAATTTGCAGGGGTGGCTGCAAGCGTGTCACAAAATATTGCACAGCTCCCGAAATTTGGGGCAGCGCCGCTTCCTCGCCGGTGATCTGGAAAAGTTCCGTCTGTATTCGATCTCGCCCCAGCAGGAGGCCCACCCCGACGAGCAGAAACAGAGCAACAGCGATACTCAGTTTTGAAGCGTTAACCCGACGTACCATACTTGATGATTAAATACCCTTCAATTCTCTACCCATTGCCGGTTTCAGCGCAGACAATGCAAAAATACGGCAAGGGTAAAAATTGTACCGTAAGGCGTAAGGGGGAGCAAACCTGAGGTCGCGACCAAATTGGAGCGTAATTATTTGATTTTACCTCAAGTTTTCGTTATTATCACCTTATTATGGACATCTGGCACGACTTTCACGGACCCAACGCCGGTTATATTTTAGAACTATATGAGCGTTATCAACGAGATCCCAACGCCGTTGATGAAGCAACCAGAGCTTATTTCCAGCAGTGGACACCGCCGACCGATGGCCAGGGCGCGGCCGTGTCTCAAGTCGCAGCCGAGACCGAGGCAATTGTGGCCACGGTCAATTTGGCGCAATCCATTCGCGAGTACGGCCATTTGGCCGCCCAGCTTGATCCGCTGGGTAGTCCGGCCCCTGGCGATCCGTCCCTGGCGGCAGCAGCCCACAACCTGGCGGAGGAAGATTTACGCCGTTTGCCCGCCAGCCTGGTCGGCGGTCCTATCGCCCAGCGGACCGGCAGCGCCTGGGAAGCAATCCAGGCCCTGCGCCAGGTCTATTCAACCACGATTGGCTATGATTATGACCACCTGCGCCTCCCTGAGGAACGGGAGTGGCTGCGCAATGCGGCTGAGGCGGGCACGTTTCGCCCCCCGCAAGACCCGATTGATCCTGAAAAACTGCTTGAACGGCTGACCCGGATTGAGGTCTTCGAACGGTTTTTGCACCGTACTTTCCCCGGCAAAACGCGTTTCTCTATTGAAGGTCTGGACACGCTGATACCGATTTTGGACGAGATCGTCGGCGCTGCCGCCGAAGAAGACATCTATGCCATTTTGATCGGCATGGCTCACCGGGGCCGGCTCAATGTTTTGGCCCACGTACTCAACAAAGCCTACCGCCAGATTTTGGCCGAATTTAAGGACCCCATTCAGGGCCAAAACTTTTTCATTCGCGACGAATTAGGCTGGACCGGCGACGTCAAGTATCATTTGGGTGCGCGCCGCGCCATCAGAGACGGGCAGCCGGTTGATTTGGTGGTGAGCATGCCCCCTAACCCCAGCCACCTGGAAGCCGTAAATCCCGTCGTTGAGGGCATGGCTCGAGCTGCCGGTACCTTCACCGATGAACCAGGCGCTCCTCGCTTTAATCACATTGTTTCGTTACCACTGCTGATTCACGGTGACGCCGCCTTTTCCGGCCAAGGAATCGTGGCCGAGACACTCAACCTTTCTCGGCTGCCCGGCTACCAAACAGGCGGGACTATCCACATCATTGCCAACAATCAGTTGGGTTATACCACCCTGCCTGAGGCAGGACGAAGCACGCTTTATGCCAGCGATTTGGCCAAGGGATTTAAAATCCCCATCGTTCACGTCAACGCCGATGATCCGGAGGCGTGCATCGAGGTCGCTCGCTTAGCCTGTACTTACCGGGCCGCATTCAAAAAGGATTTCTTAATCGACTTGATTAGCTACCGGCGTTATGGTCATAACGAGGGAGATGAACCGAGTTTTACCCAACCGCGCATGTACGAGATAATTGACAAACATCCCACGGTGCGGCAGCAGTGGGCCGATACACTGCGAGAACGAGGGATGATTGAGGGAGATTGGCCTGATAAATTGGTTAAGGAACACTTGGAGCACCTGCAAGAAATACTGGAGTCGTTGGAGCCGGCAGAGGATCTGGCCCTGAAACAGCCCGAGCCGCCGCCCCGCGGTGCCGCCCGGCAGGTTCAAACTGCTGTATCACTCGAACGCCTCCAAGCGCTTAATCAGGCGCTGGCCCAGCCGCCTGACGATTTTAATCTAAATTCGAAATTGAAGCGGGTTATGAAACGGCGCCGCCAAGCCTTGGCTGAGCCTGATGAGGCAAATATCGACTGGGCCACGGCCGAGGCGCTGGCCCTGGCCTCGATTTTGGCCGACGGCATCGCTATCCGGATGACCGGCCAGGACGTGGCGCGAGGCACATTTAGCCAGCGCCACGCCGTGCTGCATGACGTTGAGTCAGGGCAAATGTTGATTCCCCTGCAAGCCTTGCCCCAAGCCAAAGCTGCCTTCGAAATTCACAACAGCCCGCTTACAGAGAACGCGACGATTGGCTTTGAATTTGGCTATAACGTTCAGGCACCGGGCCGCATGGTTATTTGGGAGGCCCAGTATGGAGACTTCATCAACGGCGCTCAAACTATGATCGATGAATTCATTACGTCGGCCCGGGCCAAGTGGAATCAGACCCCTTCGCTCGTTTTACTGCTACCTCACGGATACGAAGGCCAAGGACCGGATCACTCAACCGGTCGCCTGGAGCGATTTTTACAAATGGCGGCTGAAACAAATATGCGCATTGCCAACTGTACCACGGCGGCACAATATTTTCACCTGCTGCGACGGCAAGCCGCTTTGCTCGAAACCGATCCGCTGCCTCTGATCGTAATGACCCCCAAAAGCCTGCTGCGCCATCCACGCGTGGCCTCAGCACCCCAAATGCTGGCCAAAGGCAGTTGGCAGCCGGTCCTCGATGATGAGCCGGCGCAGCAGCAAGCCCAACGCATTCATCGCCTCATTTTGTGCAGCGGTAAGGTTTACGTCGATTTAGTAACCGACGAGCAGGGCGTTGAGCGTGAAGGGATCGCCGTGGTGCGCTTAGAGCAGCTTCACCCGTTCCCGGAGGCGGAACTGAATACCGTTTTAGAGCAATATGCCGAGCTGCAAGAGATAATCTGGGTTCAGGAAGAGCCGGGAAATATGGGCGCCTGGCCTTATTTGCAGCCACAGTTACGCCAACTTATCAATGACCGCTGGCCGCTTTATTACCTCGGCCGTCTCCACAGCTCCAGTCCGGCTGAGGGCTCACTCGCCTGGCACCAGGTCAACCAGAAAACGCTTGTTAAGCAAGCGTTTAAAGCTGAAAATATCGTCGAAGAAGGTACGATTGTTTGGGAAAGATCTTGAGTGAATTACGCGTCGATTAAGTTGCCGCGCAGACAGTTCGGAGAAAAATTATGCCGATTAGAATTGTTGTCCCGGATTTGGGCGAGTCGATTGTAGAGGCCACCGTATCCCGCTGGCTAAAGCAG
>JBFGLD010000537.1:0-4925 GCA_041576335.1 Anaerolineae bacterium
GTGAAAGCGTATGCGAAATTGCCCCTATTCGCAATTTTTAGTTCTATGTGTCGCTACTGGGTTTCAGTCATAGATTTTTGGTTACTATATAATCGTCTTGCGGTCAGTTTCTCCACTAACAAGTTTAGATCAAAAGCCCATTTATAACACCCGTCATCTGGGGGGTTTGGAGGCTGGACATGGGATTAGGTTTTGGCCTGGTCAGGTGACTAGGTGGGTGGTGTTTGAGCCGAATATCTTGCCTACACGAAACTCTTGTAAGTAGTGCGAGGCTCTCGAGATCTTTACCTTTTTTTTATGGAGGATTACCTTGTTAAGGCCGATATACATTGTAAGGGATAAATGTAGTAAAGAAAGGTCTGAAAAATGTCATTCTTCGTTTACCTGGCGTTAATTGTGGCTTTTAGCATGATCGTTCACTGGGTTCAACCATCAGAATAAAATCCGCAAATAATTAAGGACAAAATAATATATGAAACCAGCGGACGACCGGCAAACGCACGAACAAGAACCCGCGGTTCAACACCAATTTGGTCGACCCTTGAGGCAGCATCACCCACTGCGCATCCTTTTGGCAGAAGATAATATCATCAACCGGAAAGTGGCAGTCCAATTTTTAGAGAGGATAGGCTATCGGGTGGATATAGCTGCCGACGGTTTGGAGGTTCTCGAAGCGCTACAACGGCGGCCTTATGATGTTGTGTTAATGGACGTTGAGATGCCGGAGCTGGACGGTTTCGAAGCCGCCCGGCGGATCCACTTAACCTGGTCGGCGGCACAACGACCCCGAATTATTGCCATGACTGCCCATGCTTTGCAAGGCGATCGAGAGAATTGTTTGGCGGCCGGAATGGACGACTACATCAGTAAGCCACTGCAACTCACCGAGTTGGCCAACGCCCTGGAGCAATGTCAGCCTCGCGCCGCCGTTGGCGAAAAATCAGCCGGTTATCGGTTCGATCCGACTGAGCCGCGACAGTTTGAGGCGGACTCACAGGCGGATAGTGGCTCCGCAGCCACCGATCCGAGCGAGATACCTGCGATTGATCTTACTACCTATGAAAAACTACGCAGCATCCTTGGCGGTGGCATGGCGACTTTTGTTGAAATTTATCTAGACAGTTCCCCCGAATTACTGGCCAGAATTCAAGACGCATTGAACCGTAGCGACGGGAAAAAATTGGCCGACGCGGCGCATAGCCTCAAACCGGTTAGCGCTAATTTAGGGGCGATGACTCTGGCCGCCCTGTGTCAAGAGCTGGAAAAGATCGGTGAATCCGGGGCACTGGAGCAGGCCCGAGACAAAGTCGTCCAGCTGGAAGCCGAATTCGTGCGGGTCAAGCTGCTGCTAATGGCCGAGTAGCGGAAAGGTATAGCCTCACCTACCCGGCAACAGTCCTTTATGCCGGGTCAACAATGCTGGCCGTGGGTCAGCGGATCTCCTCACTGCGAAGCGCCGTGACTCTCTCCGGTGCACCCTTTACGTTTCTTTTATGGACAAACGGGCAAATCTGCCGATATATTAAGAAGGACCGCCCATATAGGTGCGGCTTTTCGCGTCTCTACATCACCATTGGTGGATTTGACGAAGCGTCAGTATCGCTAAACAGGTGCGACCGATGCATAAAACGGTACATTCGAAACTGAGCTGCGCGAATGCCCGCCTCAATATTGGAATAACCTACCACCATAACCCGGTCATTCAGGCTCTACGTTTGAGGGAGCAATCCGGAGCAAGTTCACAGGAGCAAAAATGTTTAGCAAGATTTCAAGAATTGTTGCCCACTTCGCTCTCCTTATCATTTTTGCAGGCTGTGGCGCGGCAGCAGCGGCCGTACCAACGCCAACCGCCCCCGGCCTAGCCGAGGAATTAATCTTTTATGACTGGGAAAATGATATGCCCCAGTCAGTACTGGAGGCGTTCACTGAGGCGTACGGGGTTAAGGTCACGTATTTAACGTACGAGTCGCAGGAGGAGGCAGCGGACGGTGTCCGAGCCGGCGAGGCCTACGACGTAGTAGTTTTTGACAATAGTCTCATCCCAATTTTGGTTACAGAGGGGCTGCTGGCCAAGATTAATTACCACAATGTACCCAATTTCAAGTACATCTCGCCCAACTTCCGCGACCTGGCCTACGACCCGGGTAACAAATATTCGGTCCCGTTTAACTGGGGCACTACGGGCTTGGTAGTTCGTAGCGACCTGGTTGCCCGACCGGTTGCTCGCTGGGCCGATTTGTGGGATCGGCGCTATGCCGGTCAGGTGGCCCTATGGCGCGGCTCACCACGCGAAGTGATGGGGTTGACGCTCAAGTCATTGGGTTACTCGGTCAACTCGGAGGACCATGGCGAACTGGAGAAAGCGTTAGCGCGCTTAACGGAACTCAAGCAGCGGGCTGTGTTTGCCGAGGATCTCGATCCTGAGCAGGATAGTACAGCCGGCTTCCTGGCCAAAGGCGACGTGGTGCTGGCCATGGGCTGGGCCGGCGATGCGTTATTGGGCCGGGAACTGAACCAGGCGATTGATTATGTTTTGCCGCTGGAGGGGGCGCTGTTATGGGGTGACAACTTTGTTATCCCGGCCAACAGCCCCAATAAATACACGGCTGAATTGTTTCTAAACTTCTTATTGAAGCCCGAAATTAACGCCCGGATCACCAACGAAAACTATTACGCCACACCTAATGAAGCAGCATATGACTTTATCGAGCCGGAGATTCTAAACGATTTGGTCGTATTCCCGCCCAATGAAGCTATGAAAAATGCTGAGATCATTATGCCGCTAAGTCCGGAAGGAAATAAGCTGCACACTGAAATTTGGGAGCGATTTTTGACGATAGGTCAATAGGAGATTCAATGAATCGCTCAACCCAGCCGCCGACCCATTTGCCGGCGTGCTGCTCAAGCCGCTGGCACAGCCTGCGCTGGCGCATTCTCATCTCGCTGGGCCTGCTGCTGCTGACCACCCTCTTCATCACCGGGGTAGGCGTGGCCTATTTTGTTTTTCTCACCGAGCGGGAAGCCTGGCAAGGCCGGCAAGCCGAGGCAACTCAAAACGCGGCCGAAACCGTGGCCGATTTCTTGGAGCATACTCAAGACTCCCTTACCATCGTTAGCATGCTCGATCGGGATTATCTGACCGCGCAGCCGCAGGTAATGAATGATTTACTTCTGCAGAATCAAGCGCTGCTGGAGATTGTCCGCCTAGATGCGAATGGCCACGTATTTGCCAAAGCCTCTAAAGATAAGCCGGTTCTGGAAAACTCATTTACAATTGCCCAATCTGACTGGTTTCAGGTGGCTGCGGCCGGGAAATCTTACCTTGGTAAAATTCATATTTCCGCAGACAATGAGCCTTACTTAATCACGGCCATCCCTGCCCCGGACGACGGAGTCGTGGCAGCGCGGCTGCAGATGCGCGTGTTGTGGGATGCGGTTGCCACGATTCAATTCGGCCGAACCGGGCGGGCTTATGTTGTCGACCGCACCGGGCGCATAGTGGCGCACACCGATCCAAACGTAGTTTTGGCCAATAGGAGTATCGCCGGGCGCAGCGAGTTGGTGACGCTGCTGCAGACTCACAATTATGATTGGAGCGGAACCTACGTCAATTTTAAAGAGGCTAAGGTAGTCGGCACGAGTTCCCTCGTGCGCGGAACCGATTGGCTGGTAATCACCGAATTATCACAAGCCGAGGCTTACGCCGTTACCCGGATGGCCTTGTATTTGCTCGGCAGCTGGATGTTAATCTTCGGAATCCTGGTAATGAGGCTGACGATCCAGGTACTGGAGCGCGTCATCTTTCGGCCTCTGGAGAAGCTGCGCGCTGGCGCAGAACGTTTCGGGCAAGGTGATTTAAGTTACCGGATCGCCCTTGACCGGCAGGATGAGGTTGGCCGGGTCGCCGAAGACTTTAATGCCATGGCCGCCCGCCTTCACAAACGGGATGAGCAGTTAGCCCAAATTCTCGAAGTCGGTAACACCCTTCAGCGCAACCTAAATCTCAGTTCGCTGTTGCAAGAAATCGTTCGATCGGTTCACCAGGGCTTGGAATTTGGAGCCGTCGTGCTCAACTTAGTAGACGAGGATATCAAGAAAGTCCGGGTCTGCGCTCATGCCGGCCTCGATGACCTGGGTCAGAACCTGCTCGAAGATGCTGTCTATCCGTGGGAGGAGTTCTCCAATTTATTACAGGAGCGATTTCGAGTTGGAAGCTGCTACTTTGTTCCGCATGACGAGTTCAACTGGGCACGAGATTTTAAGGGGCCGGTACATATACCGCCTGACGCCGGCCAGAACGGTCATGGGTTAGATAACCGTTGGCATCCCAATGATGCCCTATTTGTTCCGATTGAAATACGACCGGGCCAGATAGCCGGGATCATTTCGGTCGATCAGCCCTTGGATGGGCAACGGCCCGATCTGCAGACATTTCAGGCGCTGGAAATCTTTGCCAATCAAGCGGCAGCGGCCATTGAGAATGCGCGGTTGTACGACAAAGGTCAGCAGGAGTTAAACGAACGTAGGCGGGCCGAAGTGGCCCTACGCGAAGCCCATGACGAACTAGAGAGCCGCGTTCAAGAACGAACCGCAGCGCTGGCCGAGGCTAACCAAAGTCTGCAAGCAGAAATCGGCGAGCGCGAGCGAGCTGAAACGGCATTGTCGGAAGAGCGCAACCTGTTACGTACGCTGATCGATAACCTACCGGATTTCATCTTCGTAAAAGATGCTGAGAGCAGGTTTGTGATCAATAACGCTGCCCATCAGCGTGGGCTGCGTGCGACAACGCAGGAGGAGTTAGTAGGCAAGACAGACTTCGACATCTTCCCCCAAGACCTGGCGGAATCCTACCACGCCGACGAACAGAAAGTCATCCGGTCGGGTAACCCACTGGTCGACCGGGAAGAACCTTACCTGGATTTGGA
>JBFGLD010000538.1:0-4919 GCA_041576335.1 Anaerolineae bacterium
CTGCCGGCGGACACAAAACGGTCGACGGCTTCTGACAGGGCCATCAGTTTAGAGTCGGGCATCGTATACAGACCTCCGCGAATAGAATCTTCAAATCTCTAATCTCCGCGCTACCACAGCCGTAGTATAGAAAGGAACACGACGGATGTCAATAAACTTTCTTTGACCTTTGTCGAATTGTAATTCGATGGTAAACTGAACCGCCGAGACAGACGGCATTATCGTGGAGCACTAGAAAGTCTGCTCCACCAATTAGTTATTTTTAGGGAAGGAACAATGCGATTAGTTGAAGGGAAAGTGGCGATCGTCACCGGCAGCGGGCGCGGTATCGGCGCGGCAGCAGCCAAATTGCTGGCTGCACACGGCGCGCGCCTCATCGTCAGCGACTTGGATGAAGAACCGGCAAATGAGGTGGCAGCCGCCATTCGTTCGGCCGGAGGTGAGGCCGTCGTGTTTGCCGGTGATGTCACCCGTCTCGATTTCCCGGCGGCCATCACCCAAATAGCGGTGGACACTTACGGCGGATTGGATCTGCTCGTCAACAATGCCGGTTTTACCTGGGACGGAATGCTCCACAAAATGAGCGACTTACAGTGGGAAACCATTATCGACGTTCATCTCAACGCGCCCTTTCGCCTGGTCCGGGCCGCGGCCGAGGTCATGCGCAGCCGGGCCAAAACGGAGATCGCGGCGCGGGGGCAGGCCCCACCGCGCAAAATCGTGAATGTCAGCTCTCTGTCGGCCAGCTACGGCAATGTAGGCCAGGCCAACTACGCCGCCGGCAAGGCCGGTATTATCGGCCTGACCACGGTCATTGCCCGGGAATGGGGCCGCTTCAATATTTATGCCAACGCCGTGGCCTTTGGCTGGATTGAGACGCGTTTGACCGCCGCCAAGGGTCAGGGGGAAACCATTACCGCCGCCGGAGCGGAGGTAGCCCTGGGCATTCCCCAAGCCGGGCTAGAAGCCCGCAAGAACCTAATTGCCCTCGGGCGCCCCGGCACGCCTGAAGAGGCGGCCGGGCCTATTCTTTTCTTGTGTTCCCCCCTATCCGATTATGTAACCGGCCACGTATTGCTGGTTACGGGTGGGCGCTGATGAGGGGTCTTGGGGAAAACCGAGGTAATTAAATCCGGCAGGAGGCGCTTTATGAAAATTGAAACAGTTATTCTCTCCATAGCAGACATATTAGAAAATTGGTGAAAATTCGTGGCAAATAATCTTAAGCCACACCTCACCTTCGTAGCCCAAAAAGAAATCAAACCTTATATATTGCTTGTTCAGGCCTAAGATCGCCTTACGGCTGGGTCGCGGTGATGTCACCGCTCACGGGTTCTCCACTGACGAAGTGCGTTATCGTGGTTCCGTCCGGAGCGGTGATCTCGATCTCGTAGAAGTCAGGGGCAGTCGTATCTCTACCATCCCGGGCAAAAACATCGAACGCATAGCCGGATACCCCGTTCCAGGTCCCGGTCCCTTCGAATTCGATGATGGTGACGCCGTTAGGAATGCACGTCGCGAACATCACGGTCCCTACGAAGTGGTCCCGGGGGTCGCAGGCTTTTTTACCGGGATTGTTCGCATCACAGCCATCCGGGTCGTTACCGTGACCTTTGTTGTCATCGCCATCAACTTCTGGGGCAAAGTACTCCAAGTTGCCGGTTCCGTAACCGGGAAATAACCTGGTAGCCGAGAAGGAAAACTCATCGCCGGTGGCCAGCGCCCCAGCACCGTCCGCAATACATGCGGCATCGGCTAGTTTAACCATGGCAAGGCTGTCGTCTGCTGGCTTCAATTCAGTTTCAATTACCACGGGCCCGGTTGCAATGGCCGTTCCAACGGTTACAACCAAGGCTGTCAGCAACAATAATACGCTAAGAAGTCCTATCATTTTCATTTCAAATTCCTTTCTGGGTAAAAAGTGATAAGCTTTTCTTATTTTTATTTCGGCAACCAATTATGTTATACTATCGGTTAACCGCAGCATACCATATCGACCGTGACCAAATCGTAACCCAATCGTGACCAAAACGTGACCAACAGAGGGGAAGTGAGTGATGGAAGCACTGCGATTGGTCTTGTTAGGCAATCCAACCTTTAGTCTAGATGAGGCTCCAATTGCCAATTTCAGGTACAGAAAAGCCGAGGCCTTGCTGTGCTACCTGGCTGTGACCGGCCGGCCCCACAACCGCAGCGCGTTGGTCGGGCTGCTGTGGGGCGACTTACCCGAGGCCAACGCTCAAAGTAACCTGCGCCGGGTCTTGACCAGCCTGCGCCGCCTGGTAGGCTCCCATCTGCTCATCACCCGGCAGACTGTCGCTTTCAATCAGGAGAGTCCTTACTGGTTGGATGTGGCCGAATTTGAAGCCAGGGTCGGGGGCGCGGCCGCTGATATCGACATCACCCGGCTGAACGAGGGGATAAAGCTCTATCAGGGCGATTTTCTGGAAGGCTTCTACGTGCGCAATGCTCCTGATTTTGAGGAATGGCTGCTGGCGGAACGGGGGCGGCTGCGGGAGCTAGCCCTGCAAGGGTTGCACACCCTGGCGACCCACTATACCCAACTAGGTGACCACGCCGCCGCAACCGACACCACCCGGCGACTGCTGGGCCTGGACCCCTGGCGAGAGGAGGCTCACCAGCAGCTGATGCGCCTGCTGGCCTATAGCGGGCAACGCAGCGCGGCCCTGGCCCAGTACGATACCTGTCGCCACATTCTGGCCGACGAGTTGGGGGTGGAGCCTTCGGAAGAAACGATAGCACTGTATGAACGTATCCATTTGGGGGAATTGAGCCAGGGAACTGAGAAGCATAGTAGTGGCCGGGGACCGGTGACCAACAATCGGCAGTTGGATTGGGGTGAGGCTCCTAGAAACAGTGTTTTCTATGGGCGACAGGCGGAATTGGTTGAGCTGTCGCAGTGGCTGGTGGGCGACCGCTGCCGTCTGGTGGCGATCTTGGGGATGGGAGGCCAGGGCAAAACTTCCCTGGCCGTGAATCTGACCCAGCCGTTGGCTGACCTCGCCTCGATCACCGCCAATGGGAACGAGTTGGCAGCGAGCTTTGATTACATCATCTGGCGCTCCTTGCTCAATGCGCCACCGCTAGGTGACATATTGCGGATACTGGTTCAATTTCTGTCTGACCAACAGGTGATCGATCTACCCGATAGCTTGGACGAGCGACTGACCCTACTGTTTGATTATCTGCGGCGACAGCGTTGCTTGTTGATCCTCGATAACGTCGAAGCTATCCTGCAAAAAGGTGACCGGGCCGGATACTATCGTTCCGGCTATGAGGAGTACGGACAGCTTATCCAGCGGATGGGAGAGATTGAACATCAAAGTTGTTTGCTTCTGACCAGCCGGGAGAAGCCGAAGGGGTTTGCCCCATTGGAACGGGATACGTCGCTGGTCCGCTCTTATCACCTGGCCGGGTTGCCGGTCGAGACAGGGCACGAAATCTTGGCAGCACAGGGATTGACCGGCTCAGATGAGACAGTAGCCGCTCTGGTTCAGCGTTATTCCGGCAATCCGCTGGCCTTAAGGCTTGTCTCCGAGACCATTCAAGACCTATTTGAGGGCGATATCGACCAGTTTCTGGCTGAAGAGACCTTTATTTTTGACGATATACGGGATGTACTGGACCAACAATTTGCCCGATTATCGGCCTTGGAGGGGGAGATCCTAATCTGGCTGGCGATTGAGCGGGAGGCGATTTCTGCTCAGGCCCTATGGGAAAACCTCATTCGCCAGGGATCGAGGCGAGCCTTTCTGGAAGCCCTGCGCTCCTTGCAGCGGCGGTCACTTCTGGAAAAGAGCGGTGATGGCTTCACCTTGCAAAACGTCGTCATGGAGTATACGACGGATCGCTTGGTGGAGGCCGTCTGCCGAGAAGTTGAGGAGTTTTCAAGCCGGAGGCAAGAGAGCGGGGGAGTAGAGGAACCATTACCCCGTCGCCCTCGCGACCTTGCTTCCTGGCATATAAACCGGTACGCTTTACTCAAGGCCCAGGCTAAGGACTACCTCAGAGAAAGCCAAATGCGGCTGATCCTCCAGCCGGTGGCGGATAGGTTGCTAACGACTTTAGGTCAAGAAGGGATTGAGGAGCAGCTTGGGCATATGCTCAGCAGGCTACGTCAAGCCCAGCGGCCCCAACCAGGCTATGCCGGGGGGAACATCCTCAATCTGCTGCTGCATCTCAACAGCAATCTGAGCGGCTATGATTTCTCCGGGCTAACGGTTTGGCAAGCCTACCTGGGGGGGCTGCACTTGCCTGACGTCAATTTCGCCGGGGCCGATCTGGCCGGGGCTGTGTTTACGGACACCTTCGGGGCTATTAGCTCAGTGGCCTTTAGTCCGAATGGAAAGTTATTAGCGGCGGGTACGGCCGAGGGGCAGATTCGCTTGTGGCGAACCACGGATGGTCAATCCCTCCTGACGTGTGAGGGCCACACCAACTGGGTCGTGTCACTGGCCTTCAGCCCCGATGGCCAGACCCTAGCCAGTGGCAGTTTTGACCAGACGGTGCGCTTGTGGGACGTAAACGCCGGCCATAGCCTCAAAACGTTGGCGGGCCACACCAACTGGGTTGAGTCAGTGGCCTTCAGCCCCGATGGCCAGACCCTAGCCAGTGGCAGTACTGACCAGACGATACGCTTGTGGGACGTCCACACTGGCCAAAGCCTCAAGACGTTGTCGGGCCACACCAACTCGATCTGGTCAGTGGCCTTCAGTCCCGATGGCCAGACTCTGGCCAGTGGCAGTTATGACCAGACGGTGCGCTTGTGGGACATAAACACCGGCCATAGCCTCAAGACGTTATTAGGCCATACCAGCCAGGTCAGGTCAATCGCCTTCAGCCCCAATGGTGAGACCTTGGCCAGTGGCGGTGACGACCAGACGATACGCTTGTGGGAC
>JBFGLD010000539.1:0-4911 GCA_041576335.1 Anaerolineae bacterium
GGCCAGGGGCCTGGCCCCATACATCTCATCGTACCCATGCTGGGCCAGCCATTGTTTAGCGGGTTGGGTAATTTCGAGCCGGATGTTTTGGGAAGCGAGCTGGAGGTTCAGTTCATCGATAAATTTCTCGACAATCTTTTCCATAATAGGTTGTGAAAGCGGATTGAAGAAAATGGTTTCAGTCAGCCTATTTCGGAATTCGGGACTGAATAGTTTTGAAATCGCTTTTTTGCTCACGGAAAGATCAACCGCCTGATTAAAGCCTAGGCTTCTCTGGCCCATGTCTCTGGCGCCGGCATTGGTGGTCATAATGATAATCACGTTTCTAAAGTCGGCTTCACGACCGGTATTATCTGTGAGCGTGGCATGGTCCATCACCTGCAGCAAAATATCAAAGAGGTCCATATGGGCCTTTTCAATTTCGTCCAGTAACAGCACACAGTGGGGATTTTTTCGAATCGTGCCCGTTAAGAGACCACCTTGATCATAGCCGACGTAGCCGGGAGGCGCACCAACCAAACGAGAAACGGCGTGTTTCTCCATGTATTCACTCATATCAAAGCGCTTAAAGGGGATGCCCAGGATCAGCGCAAGCTGCTTGGCCACCTCAGTTTTGCCCACGCCGGTCGGCCCGGCAAACAGAAATGCGCCAACGGGCTGGTCCGGCAGGGTGAGGCCGGCTCGAGATAGTTTTATGGCGCCGACCACGGCTTCAAGCGCCCTGTCTTGACCAAACACTTTCTGCAGAAGCTTTTCTTCGAGTACAGCCAATTGATCTCGTTCGGTTTCACCGGGGTTAAGGTCAGGGATGTGGGCAATTTGGGTCACGACTTCTTCAACATCGACCTCGCTAAGAACCGCTTTTCGATCTTTGTCGTCGCGAATTTGGTTCAACGCGCCGGCTTCGTCAATAACGTCAATGGCTTTATCCGGTAGGAAGCGTTCGGCAATATAGCGAAAAGATAAGTGAGCCGCCCGTTCCAGCGCCTGGTCCGTGTATTGAATGCCATAATAATCTTCAAAATGAGTCCGCAGCCCCTGCAAAATGTTGATCGTATCGTCAACGGAGGCTTCGGGAATATCAATTTTTTGAAATCTGCGCACGATAGCCCGGTCGTGCTCAAAATGGCGTCGATATTCCTCGTGGGTTGTGGTGCCGATACAGCATAAATTGTCTGTATGCAGAGCTCTCTTCAGCAGCCCTGAGGCATCGACAGACGTGCCGGTCGTGGCTCCGGCGCCCACGATCATATGAATTTCATCAATAAAAAGAATAGCGCCCAGTCCCAATTTTGACTTCTCGTTATATTTATGGATGGCCTGCAGCACCGACTTTAATCGTTGTTCAAATTGCCCCCGAAATTTCGTCCCGGCCAGAATCGAGCCCAGATCAAGCGCAAAGATTTCCGTTTTTTGAAGAATTGGCGGCACCTCGTCGGTGACAATTTTTTGGGCCAAACCCTCTACAATGGCTGTTTTGCCGACGCCGGGTTCGCCAATCAGCACCGGATTGTGTTTGAGCCGCCGGCACAATACCTGAATGATGCGCCTCGTTTCATGTTCGCGGCCGATCAACGGGTCCAATTTTCCCTGCCGGGCCATTTCTGTTAAATTGACGGCAAACGACTCGATCTTGAACCCTCTTGCAGGCTGGGTCGGCAGCACGGCTTCTTCTTCTTCATCCGGGTCCCCAGCCTCGTCAAAGGCGGGTATCGAAAGATCGTCATCAATTTCTCCCAGCCCGTGAGAGATATGGTCGAGAATTTTCAGGCGGGTAAGACCCTGTTTTTTTAGCAGGTAAACAGCATACGAGTCCTGCTCCGGAAATATTGCTGCCAGCAGATCGCCGACGTCGATATCGCCTTTGCCGGAGGCCACCACCTGGTTCATGGCGCGTTCGAGAACACGCCGAAAACCAAGCGTTTGCATGGGTGATAAATCCTGTACTTGAGGCTCGTCTGCCGGTTCGGCAGGGACAGAATCATCCGGAGAGGAGGAATTGAGGGGGAGTTCAGGTACTTTTTCGGAGAAAAAGTGCAATAATTCTTGCAGTAGCCGGTCTACATCCCCGCCACAGTAGCTGATGATGGCCTGCCCTGTTTCGTGCTGCAGCATGCTGTACAGAAGATGTTCAACCGTGATATATTCGTGCCTGCGTAAAATGGCTTCACGGATCGCAATATCGACAACAGATTGGACTTCTTGACGGCTCATACGTATATCTCTCTTAGGCCGGTTCGGCAACACACTTTAAGGGAAAACCTCGGTCTTTAGCCAGAATACGGGTCTGCAGTGCCTTTGTTTCGGCAATGTCCCGCGTATAAGTGCCGGCTATGCCCTTTCCTTTTTGATGTACATCCAGCATGATCTTTTCGGCGACGGGTGCCGGTTGATGAAAAATGGTTTCTAGTACGAACACCACAAAGTCCATGGTGGTATAGTTATCATTATAGAGAACCACGTGATACGATTTTGGTTCTTTGACATCAATGTCCTGCTCGGTGATAACATCACTCTCAAATTCATGACCTAGCTCACCCATTCTTTGCCTCGCCTGTTTTGGTTTAGGCCGTTTCCGTTAGCTTGTCCAGAATAAGGCCAAAAAAGGAAGACTCGGCCGAACGAAAAGTCCACCCCAGTAAAGTCAAACATTGGCCGCACAGGGCGATCTGCCACCTATATCCGGGGAACCAGGAAAAATGGCTCGTCTCTTCGCCCATTATGACACAACCCGGCGCCTGAACAAAGCAGCCAATTTGATAGATATAGCCGTGGGGATTGGCGAAAACATGCTGGTGCTTTTCACTTATTTTTGTTCGGTCATTCTTACGCGTGATGGGATAGCGACAGTCGGTACAGCAAAGAAACTCGCTGCTGTCGGAGTCATTAGTATCTTTGGAAGCTGTTTGTCGATCGATCGCCTGATCCGTGCGCGTTCCCGATTTTAAATAGTATACTCTTCTCGCGGAAGTCCGTTCGGGCAAATTCAACATCGTTTTACCGTGCGTTCTTAGCCGCTATCCGGATTGGAGCATTTACACCGAGACTGCTTCAATCTTTCTTCGGCAAGGGATTCTCCGACTTTCTTGGCAGGTGAACAGCTTGTGATAACATTGCCATCTGCACCCCATTCTATCCACCAGTTTACCACGATTTTTACTCGGGTGCTAGCCGTGTATTTCTTGCTCTCTACTCATACTGTCTCCTTTACATCATCTTGTTTAATTGATTTCTGAGCGTTTCATTACGTATGACTCCGGTCACTTTCTGCGGATAACGCTAATCAGCACCGCAACCAGAATTATCAAACCCCGAATAACCTCTTGCGCAAAGGGATTAATACCCATCAGCACCATGCCGTTACCAAGTAGGCCAATGAACAATACCCCCAGAAATGTACCGAAGATTGTGCCTTCGCCGCCCATCAGGCTGGTGCCGCCGATGATAACCGCAGCGATAACTTCAAACTCCAGCCCCATAGCGATGTTTGATGAGCCGGACATAATTCTGGCCGATAGGATGATGCCGCTAAAGGCCGACAGAAAGCCGACCAGAGCAAACGTAGTGATACGGGTATTCCACACTCGAATACCGGATAGTCGGGCCGACTCCTCGTTGCCGCCAACGCTGTAGACGGAACGTCCGTACACAGTGCGTACGCTGATAAAATGGAATATAAAAAAGGTTACCAGCATAATAATAACCGGCACCGGAACAATCTCGAAAACGTAGCCCCCGCCCCAAAAGTTAAAAGAATCTGGGAATGGGGTAACTGGGAAGGCGTTGGTAATTAATCGAGCCGCTCCCCGTAAACTCATAAATAGAGCCAGTGTTACCACAAATGCCGGCACGGCCCATTTGACCCGGATAAATCCGGCACCAGCGTGAATGAGCGCCCCCTGTACCAACACCGCAATTACGGCCAGCCAAAGCGGCCAGGCCTGCTGGATCGCCAACACCCCCAACAACGATGAGGCCCAGGCGACGGCAGAGCCAACACTTACGTCGATATCGCCGGAGATAATCATAAATGTCATGCCGCAAGCAATAATGCCGTTAAAAGCAACCGCCCGCAGCACGTTTAGTAAGTTTCTGGATGTGAGAAAATTTGGTGCAATCAACGCTAAGCCAACAAACAGCAAAACCAGCGCAATCAGCAATCCTGAGCGCGAGAGTATGTCACCAATTTGCTCTTGAATTGAGGGTTGAGATTTTGCTACTGCGGTGTTCGTCATCGGTTCAATTCCTCCATAGCCAGAGACATCAGTTGTTCAAGGTCTAACTCATCATGTTGAGCTTCATTTGTAACGCGCCCATTGTTCATAACTAAAATTCTGTCAGCCACATCAAGCACCTCTTCAAGTTCCGAAGAGACAAACAACACAGCCAATCCCTGCCGGGCCAGATCTCGCACCAACGAGAAAATTTGCTCTTTTGCATGGATGTCGATACCCCGTGTGGGTTCATCCATAATCAGCACTTCCGGCAGCGTATTCAGCCAGTTGCCGATGACAGCTTTTTGCTGATTGCCGCCGCTTAAGGTTTGCGTTTTTACATCAAGGCTCGATGTCTTAATGTCCATACTGGTAACCATATCCTGAGCCAGCTCCCGTTCTTTGTCGGGATTCAACACCCCGTTACGGCTAACACGATGCAAACTGGCCAGAGTAAGGTTATCCTTTACCGGAAAAATAAGCACCAGGCCCTGTTTTTTTCTATCTTCCGGGGTTAAGCCAATGCCGTTGGCTTTCATCAACAGGGGGCTGGGTTTGTCGATAAGCTTATCTTTTACCCGAATCTCGCCACTGTCAATGGGGTCAAGTCCAAAAATAGCCCGCAGCAACTCTGTGCGCCCCGACCCCAACAACCCAGCGATGCCCAGCACCTCACCAGCCCGCAGGTCAAACGAGA
>JBFGLD010000540.1:0-4908 GCA_041576335.1 Anaerolineae bacterium
TGCCCAGCGCGGCTGCGCCCAATAGATCGCTCTGAATAGCCAGGCGGTTGCGGTCACGACAGGTCATCTGGATCACCGGTTCTAAGCCTGCTTGGATCAGGATGGCTGCCGCAGCAATACTGCTCATACGGACGATGGCCGTCTGATTGTCGGTGATGTTGACCGCATCCACGTAGCCCCGCAGCAATTGGGCTTTGGAGCGAATTACACCGGCATCGTGGCTTTTGGGTGGCCCTAACTCCCCGGTCACCACAAACTCACCGGAGTGGATTACTTTTTCCAGCTTGCTGCCAACTTTGTAACCATTGGCTGTGACCGTTGTCGTAATCACGATGTTGCTCCTTTCACCGTTCTTGTTCCGAAGTGGACGCCCGGCGCAAATCCTCCCGCACAATTTTGCGCGGTCCACCGTCCCGGCTGGTACGCCAATCTTTCGGCGGTTGAAGTTCTAGCAGGCGATCAATCTGGCCAAGTGCGGTCATCCGTTCCCAAATCAGCTGCCAGGCACAGGGCAGGTCCGGATTGATTTCACAGACGCCATTCTGCGACCCACCACAGGGCCCGTTGAGTAACTGCTTGGCGCAGCGGGCGATCGGACAAACGCCGCCGGTTCGATCCAGGATGCAGTCGCCGCAGGCAGCGCAGCGCTCTTCCCAAACGCCTTGCTCGGTCGGCAGACCCATGAACTTGGTATTGAGGCCGGGCATAATTCGCTTTTTTGGGAACTGTTCGGCCAATGTCTGCACCCCGACGCCGCAACCAAGTGAAAGAACCACGTCGTAATCATCCAGCTTTTCCGCCAGCGGCGCGTTGTATTCCCATTCACACTGGCGCTGCACCGTGCATTCGTCGACGACCGTGGTGTTGCCGTCAAGTTTAGTGGACATCCGCAAGCTGGAGGCCAGGATGCCGACCTCCTTGGCGCCACCGGCAAAGCAAACCGTAACGCACGTGCCGCAGCCGACCACCAACACCCGCTCTGCAGCGGCCATCATTGACTTGATTTCAGCCAGGGGTTTTTGTTCTGCGACGATCATCACTTAGCCTCCACTGTCCGCGTTGCCCGAAATTGTAGCGCCGAGTTGGCTTGGCTGTACCTGTGCCGGGTTAGGCTGTCTCCATGAGGACTGGATTGGGTTCTCGCAACGGGTTAGGACCAATATCTATAATTTCTGCCGTCATATCAGCAGCAGCCTGAGCGAATTGCGAGCCCATAGCTGCGGATAGGTTAATCATCTTGACGCGTCGATTTTCCAGGCCAATCTCTGCCAGCAGCCGGCGGGCATACGCCACCCGCCGGCGGGCCTTTAGATTACCTTCCAGGTAATGGCAGTCGCCTTCCAGGCAACCGGCCACGAGGACGCCGTCGCAGCCATCCTCGAAGGCGCGCAAAACATGGTGTACGTCTAACTTGCCGGTACAAGGTAACTCGAGAATTTTGACGGCAGCCGGGTAGGCAAGACGCAGGCCCCCGGCCATGTCGGCTGCTGCGTAAGCGCAGTGGCGACAGCAAAAGGCCACAATTTGGAGTTCAAACGCATCGTTCGGCAGTGTTGTCACGTTAGAGCTATCTCCTCAAAAACCTTTTTTCGCTCGAACAGCGCGTCGAGCTTCATCATAACTTGAGCGTCTGTGTAGTGCATCAATTGGATTGCCTTGGCCGGGCACTCGGCCACGCAGATGCCGCAGCCTTGACAAACGGTGGGTTCAATCCGGGCTGCCCCGACAATATGGCCGACCCCGGTTAGGTCGGCGTCAATATTGGGTACATCGTACGGGCAGACCCGCACGCAGGATAAACAACCTACACAGCGGAATTGATCGATAACGGCCACCCGCCCACTGGAGGTTAATGCCTTTTGGGAGAGGATAGTTGCGGCACGTGAGGCTGCGGCCTGAGCCTGAATGATGCTCTCGTCGAGGAATTTGGGGTAGTGGGCCAGACCACACATAAATATGCCTTCCGACGAAAAATCGACCGGCCGCAGTTTGACGTGCGCTTCCAGGAAGAATTGATCCATATCAACCGGCACCTTTAGTTTGGTGGCTAACTCTCGCGCGCCCGGCGCGGGAACCATCGGTGTGCTCAGCACGAGTAAATCGGGCTTCAGGGTTAGGGTTTTGCCCAGCACCGGTTCCCAGACTCGCACCGTCAGCTCACTGTTCTGTGCTCCGCTACTGCTGCCCCCGATGACCTCTGGCTTTCGTTCAAAATCGTAACGGACGAACAACACTCCCGCCGCTCGCGCCTGCGCGTATAGTCGCTCTTTAAAGCCGTAGGTCCGAATGTCGCGATAGATGACTGTGACCCGGGCGCCGGGGTTCAACGTCTTCAGTTTTAACGCGTTCTTTAGCGCCATCGTACAGCAGATTCGTCCGCAGAATCGTTCGGCCGGGCCAACGCACTGGATCATCACCACATTTTGGATCGGGGCCGTAATGTGCTGCCCCGCTTCTATGCGCTTCTGTTGCTCCGCCAGCAACCTCTCGAACTCCAGTTGGGTCAGGACACGCGGATCGGTGCCATAACCGTATTCTTCACCTTTATATTCCACGCCGCCGGTGGCAACAATGATGACACCATGCTTAACGGTAAAAGCTTCGTTTTGGCTGCGTAACGTCGAAGTAAAATTACCTTTGAAACCGTCCAATGCCTCGTATTCAGTTTGGAGGTGAAGGGTAATCAGCGGCTCGGCCTTCACGCGCTCGATCAGGTCCGCGAGGTATGCTTGCGGCTCTGCCAATTCTCGCTTTTCCCCATAGAAGTAGTGAATGTGGCGCAGGTTGCCGCCTAACTCGGCTGTGCGCTCGACCAAATATACCGGAAACCCTTGTTGTGCCAGGGACAGGGCGGCGTTCATCCCGGCTGCGCCGCCACCAATGACCAGGGCAGTTTGCTCGTTGCGTAATTCGGTCGGGTGTAAGGGGTGCAGTTCAGATGCCCGGGCGACGGCCATCCTGACCAACGCTTTGGCCTTGCGCGTAGCACTTTCCCGGTCGTCAGCATGGACCCAGGAACACTGGTTGCGAATGTTAGCCATTTCAAAAAGGTAGGGATTGAGGCCCGCTGCCCGAATGCTACTTTGGAATAGCGGCTCGTGAGTCAAGGGGGTGCAGGAAGCAACGACCAGGCGGTTGGCTCCCAGTTCCTTGACCTTCTCCGTGATATAGCCGATGCTGTCCTGTGAGCAAGCATACAGCCGGTCTTCGGCGTGAATGACATTGGGTAATGATTTCGCATAGCCTGCCACGTCTGGTACGTCGACAAAGCCCCCTATATTTCGCCCGCAGTGGCAGACAAATACGGCGGTTTTGGCCTCCTCTTGCGACACATCTCGTTCCGGTGGATATGCCACGGCCTGGGCCAGTGTGTGTCGAGCCTGGGCCAGCAGGCCGCCGGCCGCGGCGGCCGCCCCACTGGCCTCAATGACCGACTCGGGAATGTCCTTCGGTTCGCGGAAGGGGCCAACGGCATAGATACCGGGCCTGCTGGTTTGGAGTGGGTCGAACTGCACCGTATGGCAGAATCCGTACTCGTCCAGCTCAATCCCCAGCCGGCGGCCCAGAGCCTTGACGCTCTCTGAAATTTCCATTCCCACCGACAGCACAACCAGGTCGAATTCTTCCCGGCGCATTCGCGATTCTGTCCCTTGGGCCTCGTCCACCACGTATTTCAGAAGCAGGTTCTTGGTGAGGGGGTTCTCCTTAACCGCCGAAATTCGGCAGCGGGTGTACTTGATGCCATATTTGTCTCGGGCCCGGTGGTAATACGCCTCATAGCCTTTGCTGAAGGCCCGCATATCCATCATAAAAACGTGCACCTCGGTTTCCGGCTCGTGTTCCTTTGCCATCACGGCCTCTTTGGCCGCGTACATACAGCAGACCGCCGAACAGTAGTCGTGCGACCGGTCGCGGGAACCAACGCATTGCAAAAAGGCAATTTTCTTTGGGGTCTTGCCATCAGCAGGCCGTTTTACGTGGCCCATCGTCGGACCTGAGGCGCTGAGCAGCCGCTCGAATTGCAGGCTGGTGATGACGTTGGGATAGCGGCCAAAGCCGTATTCTTCCGACAGCTCGGCTCGATAAACCTGGTAACCGGGGGCCAGGATGATGGCGCCAACGTCGATCAGCTCGATCTGCTCAACCATATCGTGGATAATGGCCCCGACCCCACAAACATACTGGCAGCTCAGGCACTCAGAGCAGATACCGCAAGCCAGGCAGCGAGCGGCTTCGGCCTGGGCCAGTTTGTCAGTATAGCCTTGGGCTACCTCGGCAAAGTTGCGAATTCGCTGCTCAACCGCCATTTCCGGTACCGGCACGCGAGGCGTGAGGCGAATTTCACCCCGCTGCTGGCGCGCTTCGAGTTCCTCCGGCGTCAGTTTGACCACCGGTAATTCTGGGTTCGGCTTTGGCTCGAGCGCTTCGCCACGCAGGTAGCGGTGGATCGACTCGGCGCATTTGTGGCCGCTGGCGACGGCCTCGATGACAAAGGCCGTACCACTGACGCTGTCACCCGCGGCAAAAACACCCGGCCGGGTGGCCGCAAATGTGTTGGGATTAACGGCGATGGTTCGCCGTGGAGTCAAGCCCACGCCGGCGTCCTCGGGGATGAAGGCCAGGCCGGCCCGCTGGCCAACGGAGAAGATGACCGTATCACATTCGATCACGTGTTCTGAGCTTGGTTCGGTCTCCAGCTCCAGCCGCCCCTGGCTATCAAACGAGAAGGAGCGGACCTTGACGCATGCCACCCCGGCCACGCCGCCGCGGCCGTTGTCGACGATGCGGGTGAAGGAGCGGTCCGGATAGAGCATAACCCCCTCGTCGATGGCCGCTTGAATTTCCCCTTCGTAAGCCGGCATGGTTTCTCGCCCTTCCAGGCAGGCCATCGCAACCCTGTCGGCACCA
>JBFGLD010000541.1:0-4908 GCA_041576335.1 Anaerolineae bacterium
GGGCCTGGGTAGATGATGTTCCTGAAGAGACTCTCAGCATTCTCTCAGGTAATTTTTAAGATATTCTAAGGTGAGTGTATAAAATTAGAAATATTGCGCGTTGCGCAGTATAGGTTATGAGGAGAGAGACAGGACCAACTATGGAAACATTGAAGACAAACAGGTTTGACCGGTTTCGGCCCATAAGACCGTGGCTGGTGTCAATTTTAGGGTTATTGGTTTTCAGCGCATGTAGCCCGGGTGAAGTCGTCGAGTTGACACCTACGGTTGGGCTACAAATCAACACGCCCGTATTAGAACTCGCCGTAGCGACCAGCAGCCCCGGGCCGGCACCGACCTCTACGCCCGAACCAACGCCCACCCCGACCTCGACCGCAACGGCTACGACGACACCTAGCCCAACCCCAACGCCGACCCCACTGCACCCCTTGATGATCGAAAACATGCGCCAACAGGCCTATCCCGGCAGCGAGATCGTCATCGAGGAAACGTTGGAAGCCGGCCCCAATTATGACCGCTACATCGCCTCCTATCTGTCCGAAGGGAATAAGATTTATGCCTTGCTGACCGTTCCGCGCGGTGAAAAGCCTGAGACCGGCTGGCCGGTGATTGTCTTCAACCACGGCTATATCCCTCCGGCCCAGTACCGCACCACCGAACGTTATGTAGCCTATGTGGACGGGTTTGCCCGCAACGGCTACATTGTCTTCCGGTCCGACTACCGGGGGCACGGCGACTCAGAGGGCGAGCCAACGGGCGGCTACGGCTCGCCGGGCTATACGATCGACGTACTTAATGCGGTGGCTTCGCTAAAAGCGTTCCCCGAAGCCGACCCTGACCGGATCGGCATGTGGGGCCATTCGATGGGTGGTCACATTACGCTGAGGTCTATGGTCACGACCGGAGATATCAAAGCCGGGGTGATCTGGGCCGGGGTGGTGGCCTCCTATCCTGATTTGTTCGAGCGGTGGCGTCGTCGCAGCAGTGATGGCGACACCCCGCCGCCAACCCCCGATCCCCACAGCCGCAGAGGACGCTGGCGGCGAGAGTTATTAGAGACCTACGGGTCTCCCGATGAAAATCCGGAGTTTTGGGCTTCTATCTCGCCTAACAGCTATCTGACCGATTTGTCCGGCCCCATCCAGCTTCATCACGGCACAGCCGACTCGTCGGTCCCGGTTGAGTTTTCGGAAATTTTGCAGACCCAAATGCAGGATGTGGACCAGCCGATTGAACTATATACCTATGACGGCGATAATCACAATATTTCTAACAGCTTCAGCACAGCCATGGAGCGTTCCATCCAGTTCTTCGATACCCATGTAAAAGGAACGGGTGGAACTTAAGCCAACCTAACTCGGCGTTCCATGATGCGCCAACTAGGAATACATAAATTATGATAGAAAGGGATTGAAAATATGAAAAAGTGAAAGAACTTAATACCTTCCAAAAATACTTTGTCGAAGAGTTTTATGACGATTATCGAGAGGGCCTGATCAGCCGGCGGCAATTTATTCGGCGGGTGGCTTATATCACCGGGAGCATGGCCGCGACGATTTCGACGATGAGCCTGTTGGGGTGTACCGCAGCCGAACTCCCGGCTCCGACTGAACCCATACCACCACCAGCGGCAGCGACGGCGACGTCACCGCCGCCGGATCCGACGGCCACGCCCTCCCCGGAACCAACGGCAACCAACCCTCCACCCGATCCGACGGCCACGACCCCGGCGGAACCAACCGAGGAAGCAGCCGCCGGCGAAGCTGCCGAGCCAACCGCGGCTCAGCTTGAGCCGGTGCCGGGCGCCCAAAGCCCGTTTTCCGTGCCTGAAGGCGATCCGGCTGTTGAGGCCGGTGAGGTTACGTTTACTAGTCAAGGGGACGAAATTACCGCCTATCTGGCCCGTCCGGTTGAAGACGGGGTCTATCCTGCCATTTTGGTTTGTCACGAGAATCGCGGCCTTAACCCCCATATCCAAGATGTGGCTCGCCGCTTTGCCAAGGAGGGGTATGTCGCGCTGGCCGTTGATATGCTTTCACGCGAGGGGGGCACAGCGGCCTACGACCGTGATGAGGTGCCGGGCTTGTTGAGCAACGCCGGGGCTGAGCGGCATGTGGCCGATTTTGTCGCCGGCTTCGATTATCTGCGCAGCCTCGACTACGTGGATGGTCAGCGCATTGGGATGACCGGTTACTGTTTTGGAGGCGGCATAACCTGTCGGGTGGCCACAGCGCTGCCTGAACTCAAGGCGGCCGTGCCCTTTTACGGCCCGGCCCCTGACCTGGATCAGGTTGCTAATATAAAAGCCGCCGTGCTCGGCGTCTATGCCGAACAGGATGAACGGATCAACGCCGGCAAGGATGCATTGGAGCAGGCGCTAATGGATGCCGGTATCACCCATCAGATGAAAGTCTATCCGGGCGTTAATCACGCCTTCCATAATGACACCGGCCAGCGCTATGTGGAAGCCCAGGCAACCGAAGCTTGGCTGGATACTCTAGCCTGGTTCGAACAGCATTTATAGAGCCATAACGATCCGTTCGAGAACCTGCTTGGCATTAACAAGCCGTAGATTAGTAGATGAATAAATTCATTATGTTCACATCTAGTACCGCTCGCCCGACTATAAACTGGGTGGGTCTAATTTTAGGGTTAATAATCTTGGCTGCTTGTCGGACCGACCAGACGACTGACCTGGCGACAGCAGCCCTGCCTGAACCGCAGCCCACGCCGGCATTAGCTGAGGTCGTCCAGGCCGATGGCACCCAAGCCCCAATCCCGACGCCAACAGCAGCGCCGCCAACCACCACCCCACTGCCTGAACCGACCGAGGCGCAAATTCCGGAGTCCGCACCTCCGAGCGATACCCCTTCACCGACGCCTGTCCCCACAATCATTTCTTGCGACGGCGTGCTGGAAGCAACCGTCAGTAATGCCGAAGGGCCCTATTACAAAGGCGGTGCCCCGGAACGGACAGTCCTGGTCGACTCCGAGATGACGGGAACTCGACTCTTGCTCACCGGACAGGTGTTAACGACGAATTGTCAGCCGGTGGCCGGAGCTTTATTAGATTTCTGGCAGGCCAACGATCAAGGCGAGTATGATAATGTCGGCTTTACGCTTCGAGGCCGGCAGTTTGCCGATGAAATGGGCCGTTATTACCTGGAAACCCTACTCCCGGCCCGCTATCCGGGGCGTCCGCCGCACATTCACGTTAAGGTGTCTGCGCCGGGTGGCTCCGGGTTGACCACGCAAATTTATTTCGAGGGCCAGCCCGGCAACGATAGCGATGGGCTGATCCAGCCGTCGCTCATGGTGCCTCTAACCGGCACGGCCGGTGCCGGCTTTGCCGCGACCTTCAATTTTGTCTTGGCTGCTGAGCAAGCAGCTCCGCGGCTGCAAGAATATTCTGTGCCGTCAGGCTCACGCCCGCATGACGTGGCCCCGGCACCCGATGGCAGCGTTTGGTATACGGCTCAAGGATCGGGTGAGTTAGGGCGACTGGACCCGGCAACCGGTAAAACACGCCACATTGCCCTGGGGTCCGGATCCGCTCCACACGGGGTCATCGTCGGACCGGACGGCGCGCCCTGGGTTACAGACGGCGGTCTGAATGCAATTGTACGAGTTGATCCCGTGACGGAGGAAGTCCGGCAGTTTCCGCTGCCGGAGGGCAGCGGCTACGCTAACCTTAACACGGCGACATTCGACCAGAGCGGCGTACTATGGTTTACGGGGCAGAGTGGGGTGTATGGCCGTCTTGATCCAACCGTAGGGCAGGTAGAGCTGTTTGAGGCCCCGCGCGGCCGGGGTCCGTACGGCATTTCGACGACCCTCGATGGGGCCGTGTATTATGCTTCGCTGGCCGGTAGCCACATCGCCCGCCTCGATTTGGAAACAGGAGCCGCTACGGTACTGGAGCCGCCAACGGCGGGTCAGGGGGCGCGGCGAGTCTGGCCCGATTCGCAGGGGCTCATTTGGGTCAGCGAATGGGATGGTGCACAGGTGGCTGTATATGAGCCTAAGACAGAAGTGTGGCAAGAGTGGCGGCTCCCCGGCGACAATCCGCTGCCCTATGCCGTTTATGTGGATGAGCAGGATATGGTCTGGTTAAGTGACTTTGGTGCGAATGCCTTGGTACGCTTTGATCCGCAGCAGGAAACCTTTGAGGTATTTACTCTGCCGAGTCCGGCAGCGAATGTTCGCCAAATTTTAGGACGGCCGGGCGAGATTTGGGGAGCTGAGTCGGGAACAGACAAGCTGGTCGTAATCCGAACGCGATAGCCGGCCTGGCCTCATTGCTTGCGTCTTTTACATCTTTATTATGGAGAATTTCTTATGAAGGTTACGTCAAAACGTCTCATTCTTGGTTTAACCATTGCGTTGGCGAGTCTCTTCGCGGCGGGAAGTCATTATTCAGTGGTATCGCCGGCCCTGGCGCAGGAGGGGTCAACCTCCGCGGGTGTTCCGGCGACCCAACCCGAACGCCCGTTTCAACTGCCATTTGTTGAGCCTCCTGGCCCTGACACATGGCTGATGGCCCAACCCTACGGCAATACGACCGGGGCCTATCGCCGGCGGTTTACCACCTACGGCGCTTCAGGCGGCATCCATTTTGGCGTGGATCTGGCTGCTCCCTGCGGTACGGAGATCGTAGCTATCGCCGACGGAATTGTCTTTGCTGTGGATGGGCCGTTTGGATCGCCGCCGCACAATCTGATGATCGATCATCCTCAGCATGGTTATGCCTCCATGTACGGGCACCTGCTGGAAGCCCCCAAGCTCGCTCCGGGACAACGGGTCAAGCAGGGGGAGGTTATCGCTAAGGTGGGCGACTCTGGCGAAACCTGTTACAGCCGGCCTCATCTACATTTGGAAATCCGAGACCTGAGCCACATTACAAAATAC
>JBFGLD010000542.1:0-4900 GCA_041576335.1 Anaerolineae bacterium
AGCCGGCTACTTCGGCGTCCAAGGTTCCCTGGGCTGACGCCTGGCAGGCATCAATCGTCTTGCCCCAAATCAGGCCCGGATCGAACTTATCAGTGGCCTGCACAGCTTCAACCCAGCCTTGCCCGGTCTTTACCTGCAGCTCGGCCCAATCTTTAACTAGGTTTAGGTATTGTTTTCCCCAATCCATTATATCCTCCAGATATACTCAATACTCAAGTTAATAAAACTTACTTTCTCCATAATAACGTATTTGAGTTACAGACCAGTTACGGGTGAGTTACAGCTTCGGTAGTTAGGAGCTTGAGTCCCTAATCAGATATTTTTATATGGTGCCCTTACCGTTACTAAGCACCAGAAGCTAACCAGAATATCGGGAATGTCGTCGCCTACGCCAGCGTGTGCTAAACTGCCGCTGGGCAAACTGAAGAAAGGGTCACAAATGAAAATGACGGATGCCATTGTTATCGATGGGGGTATTGTCGGCGCCGCGATTGCGCCTTTTTTCATCTAACGCCGCAGTGTTGCTCCCAGCTCGCGCTCGAGGCGACTGACGATGTTCTGCTGCTGCCTGGCCACGACTTTATCCGTTAAGGTGCGTTCTTCCGATTGGAAGGTGAGGCTATAGGCCAAGCTCTTCTTGGCCGCACCGATTTGTTCCCCGCGATATACGTCGAATAAGCGCGCCTGAGCCAGCAGTGGCTGTCCGGTCTGCAGGATGACCGCCTGCACCTGCTCGGCCGAAACGGCTTCGTCGACGATTACGGCAATATCCTGCTGCACGGGGGGAAAGCGCGGTACGGACTGCACGACGTGCCCCTCCGGCACCTGGTCTGAAAGTAGATCAAGATCAAGTTCCGCAGCCAGAACGGGTTGCTGTTCCTCAATCTGCATCTCATAACTTGCTACCACCAACGGATGCAACTGACCGAATACGCCGATTGCCTGGCCATTCACGGTCAATTCAGCCAGACGACCGGGGAAATAAGCATGGTGCTGCGTTGGAGCAAAGGTCACATTTGCCACGTGCAGACCTGCCAACAAGGCCTCAATAACGCCTTTCAGGTCGAAAAAATCGACAGGGGTAGTATCGGCGGGCAACCAGCTGATCATCTCACGCGGACCAGTCAGCGCAATCACCACCCGACTCGGTTCCGCGGGCAAAATGGCCGCATCGTCCGGTCCACCGCGGCGAGGTATGTAAAGATGGCCCACCTCGAACACCTGCACCTGGTCGTGGTGTTTCGTGTTGTCGGCAACGACCTCCAGCACGCTGTTGAGCAGACTGTGGCGCATTACGGTCCGCTCCGGCGTGGATGGGTTGGCCAAGGTGACATAGGGCGCGCTCGCCGTGTAGGCTTGGCCCAATACGCGTGCTTCTGCTGCCGGTGTCGTCAGACGATAGGTAATCACTTCCTGAAGCCCGGCCCGTACCAGCAAATCACGCACTTGCTCTTCACGATCAAGCGCCAGATTATTGCGCTGCGGCGGCAGTTCGTCGGCAAGTTCGGACACAGGTAGACGGTCGTAGCCATAAATTCGGGCAATCTCTTCAATCAGATCGGCGCGGCCCGTCGTAATTTCGCCGGAGATATCAAGCCGGTGATCCGGAACCGTTACCCGTAGACTAGACGGCTCACTGCGAACCTCTTCAACCTGGAACTCAAGCGCCTCAAGAATATTTCTGATGTCGGTTAAACTAAGCTCAATACCCAGCAAACGGGTCACCTCGGACTGAGGCAGGTCGATCGTTATCGTCTGCGGTGGGTTAGGGTAGTAATCCAGTACGTCTCCGGCGATCGTTCCGCCGGCCAATTCACTCATCAATTTTGCGCCTCGCAGAGCGCCTAATAAAGCCTGGGCTGGATGAACGCCCCGGCTAAAGCGATACCCTGCCTCCGAGTGAATATTTAGGGCCTGACTTGAGCGGCGAATGTTAATAAAATCCCACGCCGCCGCTTCCAGCAGAACATTCCGGCTAAGTTCGCTGACCTCACTTTCGCCACCACCCATAATGCCACCAATACTCAAGTTACCTTTGGGATCCGTCACCAGAATGGAAAATTTAGGCATTTCGTGAGTCTTACCATCCAAAGTCAGTACGTGTTCACCCGAGCGGGCTAGACGGGTGATTATTTTAACCGGTCCGTCGGGTCCGGCATATTCATCTGCTCGCCGGCGCAGCACATCCCAATCAAAGGCGTGGTTTGGCTGGCCCACTTCCAACATCACATAATTGCTAATATCGACGACATTGCTGATTGGGCGCATGCCGGCCAGGCGCAAGCGGCGCTGCATCCAGTAGGGTGACGGTTTAACTTCAATATCTTCGATTAAAATTGCCACGAACCGGGGATTGAGTTTCGGCTCGGTGGTTTCAATACTCAAGCGATTTTCTATCGGTACACCTTTGATAATGTCGATTATGGTTTCGGGTGAGCGCGTTTTTTGACCGGTTAGCGCGGCTACTTCGCGGGCAACGCCGAGGATGGAAGCGCAGCGAATCAGGTTTGGCGTCAGATCGATATCCAAGACTATGTCGCCCCATAAGTCAACGAGCGGTGTACCGGGTGAGGCATCATCATTGGCCAAAATGATACCTTCGTGCTCCTCGCTGAGACCCAGCTCTTTTTCGGAGCAGAGCATATGGCGATTCATAATGCCTCGAATCTCACGTCCTTTGAGCGTCATTTTTTTGCCCGGTTCTTTGGCGTGACCGTCAAATACGGTTGCCCCTTCCATTACAAAAGGAGATTTAAGGCTGAAGTGGCTAATATCGCCCCGGCCCACAAATTCAAACAGGTTCGGCGCGCCGGTGACAACCGTTTCCGGCTCAGGGGTCCCAATATCTACCGTAGCCAGCACCAGGCGATCGGCGTTGGGATGCTGTTCTACTTTAAGGATGTGGCCCAAGACGAGCTTCTCTCGATCCCAGACTAAGTCGGCGCCCTCGACGCCGATGTATTGGATTGAAGCGACTTCAAGCCCGGCAAACGTCATTCGTTCGGCCAGTTCCTCAATAGGAAGCGGAATATCAACAAAGTCTCTCAGCCAACTAATAGGTACTTTCATGATCACTCTCGACTAATGGTTAATTTTGTGTTTTTCGTGGCATGCCGGCGCGTTGGCGTCCAAGCGTGAGTTATACTTGACAACTCTGTTTTGCGCAAACCGGTTCTAAAGGCAATGCTAAATCTTAGCCGTCACCCCACGCCGGGTCGGATCCAAAAAAAATAGGAGCGACCGGTCAATCGCCCCTATCAAAATCCCGCTCACTTCAATTTGGTATTACGCCGAAAACGTGTTAGGCGCTAGAATCGGCGCGGGGCAATTGACCACGAACCCATTGGGGTGGCTATCGGGCACCCCATTAAACTGCTCAACCTCACCGGCATCCAAGGCTTCTCTAATCTCAGCAGAACTTCTTAGAATCCGCGGCGTGGCACTATCTTGCCAAACCAAGGTGAAGTGATCCCAGAAAGGACTCCAGGCCGGCTGAGTCGCTTTATTATCGAAAATGGCCGGTTGGAAGCCCATCACGCCGGGACCCGGAATGCCATTGCCAAATACCCAAATCTCGTCGGTGGCTGCCACTTCCTTAAGAGCTTGCGTCGGCGGAGAGGCGGCAATATTCATCATTGGGGCCATATCCGGGGTTGAGGTGTCGGTGACGATATAGCGGCTACCCGGGAAACATTGATGGAGCTTCATCTTTACGCTCAGACTATTCGTATCTACCGGTTCGAAGAGCTGCCCTCCTTCTAGCGCTTTTTCTAACTTACTATCAACGGTGAGCCCAGCGTCGATCCATTTTATTAATGGAAAATTTACAACCAAATTCAGCTTTTCAAGGGTTATATCCCCATCAGCCTCAGCGGCCATAATTGCCGCCGGCGAGTCCAGCAGGGTTGGGCTTCCAGTAAAAGTCACTCTGTGCAGGCGCAATGCCGGGCTGAAGTTATCCATACCGGGAACGGTAGTCAGCACCGGCCGCTGCTCAGCCACACCATTTTCAAACGTATAGAATGGTGAGGTAGCATCTTCGCGATTGAGGGCCGCATTCAATAGAGGAACGTGAACCAGACCGTTCTCCTGAGCGAAAACTGCATCAGAGGCATCAGTGCGAATGTGATAGACCATATCACCGTCGTAGAATGCCTCGTGTAGTTTGAGCGTTACGTACCCAAAATCGCCGGGCCACTCCGAGCTGGATAACATATAATCCATAACATCGCCAACAACAATCTCTGCTGCAGCCTGGGCCTGTTCTTCGCTCAAAGGCCCCGTGTCTGCCGCCGTAGCCGTCGTGGCCGTCGGGCTAGCCGGCGCAGGTGTTGCCGTCGCCGCAGCTCGCTGGCGCGCTTCGCCGGCGCCGCAGGCGGCTAAAAGTGAAGCGGTTGCTCCCAATCCTGCAAATCTTAAAAACGTACGGCGTGAATAAAGTCTTCTCATGTTTAGTCCTCCTAACTTGTGTAATCATTGATGTAATGATGAAGAATGAATCGCCAAGCATGATGATCATTTTATTAAAAATGCGTTACTTTTTTAGTAAGCAACGCTACAGATAGAACTCGGCGTATTTATTCTGTAATCCAGATTACACAAGCTTACCGGCAGAGGACAAGAACTAGAACTGTTCTAAAAACCGCAGATCGTTACTCCAAAAGTAGCGGATGTCTTCGATACCATGGCGGAGCATCGTAATTCGCTCCGGACCCATGCCGAAGGCGAAACCGCTGAACTGATTAGGATCATACCCGCCGTTACGCAACACGATAGGATGCACCATGCCGCAGCCCAATATCTCCAACCAACCGCTATATTTGCAAACCCGGCAGCCCTGGCCATCACACAAAAAACATTGTACGTCCATCTCGGCCGACGGCTCGGTAAAGGGGAAGTG
>JBFGLD010000543.1:0-4895 GCA_041576335.1 Anaerolineae bacterium
CTGAGGCAGAGCGTGAATTTATCTCAGTACGCACTAAGCAGGGGCTAGCGGCGGCTCGAGCCAAAGGTAAACAATTAGGTAGGCCCAAGGGCAGCCGTGACAAGGAGCGGGTGCTTGATCCGCATCGGGAGCAGATCAAAGAATATTTGCAGTTAAAGATCCCACTACGGCGGATTAGGACCATCATCAATCCTCAATTGAAGAGCCCGATTACTTATCCATCCTACCGATATTTTGTTCGCCAGGATCCAGAATTGCTTGCCCTGTGGCAAGGGCGGACATGAGGATCAAAGCTTGTCTTAACGATGTCTATCCTCAACAGGGGGACCGACCTTGGATTATAAATTTCAACTCTCCTTGCTAGGCGTGCCGGAGATAGTGTGGCTTAACCAGCCGTTTACTTTAGCCCGCCGTCAGGCTCGGGCCTTACTCTACCGTCTGGCGAATGAGATGCAACCCGTGCCCCGCGATCAACTTATCTTTTTATTATGGTCGGATATCCCTGAAGCCACGGCCCGACGTAATCTGACCCGTCTGTTGAGTTACATCCACCAAACCTTACCCCAAGCAGATCTATTACGATCTGAGAAATCAGCCGTGGCCCTAAATTCTACGCTCGTGGCCTCGGATACGGTTCGGTTTACCCAATTGTGCGCCGCAGACGAAGTGGCCGGCTGGGAAAGGGCAGTCTCTCTCTATCGTGGCCGTTTTCTGGATGGTGTCTCGCTGCCCGACAGTCCCGAATTCGACCAGTGGCTCAGCCAGAGCCAGCGCCACTACGAACGGACATATCTGGAGACACTGGGCAAACTGGTGCGGACCAAAACCGACAAACGCGACCCAGCCGCTGCCATCCACTACGCCCAGCAATACCTGGCTACCGACGACCTGGCCGAAGATATCCACCGCCGCCTGATTAATCTCTACGCCGCCAGCGGGGACCGCAGTGCTGCCCTACAGCAGTTCGAGCAGTGCCTGATAGTGCTGGAGCGGGAGTTGGGGGTCGCCCCACTGCCTGAAACGCGGGCGGCCTACGAATCGGCACGGGACGGCAGCAAGCCGCCCTCGCTGGAAGAAGTACCCAAACCCGAGTGGACCACCTTGCCGGGCTTGAATTTGCCTCTTATCGGTCGAGATGAAGCCTGGCAAGCCTTAACCCAGGCGTACGGTCGATACCAGAGCGGGGGTGTCATCTTTATCTCCGGCGAGGCCGGGGTGGGTAAATCGCGCCTGATGCAAGAGTTCGCCATCGCTCAAAGCGGGCTGGTGCTAACCGGTAACAGCCAGGCCACCGCTCAGGCTCTACCCTACCAGCCCTTGGTCCAAGCTCTGCGGCTGGCCTTGCCTCTGTCTGAACGTTGGATCCATACCCAGTCCGTGTGGTTGGCGCAGGTATCCCGTCTACTCCCCGAACTTCAAGCCAAATTTCTTGATCTATCCCCACCGGCTGAAACCGCACCGCAACAAACCCAAGCCCACTTATTTGAGGCACTGAGTGAGGTATTTATTAGCCTCGCCATTGACTCGCCATTACTCCTCTGTCTGGATGATGTGCATTGGGCCGACGAAACCACGATCGGCTGGCTTCAATATGTCACCAAACGATTGCTAAAAAGCAACGTGTGCATTTTGGCGACATATCGTACCCACGAAGCGGAGAGATTAAAAGCGTGGCAAAGCACCTTGGATAGAGCCGGACAGGTGGCGAATATCAGGCTAACCGGGTTATCAGAAATGGCTGTCGTTGAGCTATTGTACCAAGCTGGTACCGATCAAACCACATCTCATCCTCTAGCCGCCCGTATCCACACTGCCACTGGCGGCAATGCCTTTTTTGTGCTGGAAATGATCCGTGAACTACTCGGTACCAACCAGAGTCCAGATCACTTGGTTGACCTACCTCTACCCCAAACAGTACGAGACGCAGTTTTGCACCGTGCCGCCCGCCTAACGCCGCTGACCCAACAGATAGTGGCCGTGGCCGCTATTCTTTCGCCTCATATAACAGTTGAAACGCTGGTAGAAACCTCCGGGCGAGGTGAACTGGAAACGGTAAACAGCCTGGATGAATTATTGGCCCACCAACTCCTCGAGGCCGAATATCACAATTTTCGCTTTCATCACGATCTAGCCCGCCAATCAATCTATGAAAATATCACTCCCTGGCGGCAGCAGGTACTCCACCGACGGGCGGGTGAAGGGCTTGAACGGCTCTTCCAGACCAATTTAGCGCCTTTTTATCCTAGTCTGGCATACCATTGGAGCCAGGTGATCGAGCGTAAGATGCCTGACCCAAGACTCGTATCGAAAACGATTGGATATTTGCAGCGAGCCGGAGAACAAGCGGTTGAAAGCTTTGCCAGTCAGGAAGCGGTTAATTTCTTTAACCAAGCCCTCACTTTGCTGTACACGCTGCCACCTACGCCTGAGCGAGACAGACAAGAAATCGATCTACAGCTTGCTATCGGCCCCGCCTTGAGAGCGGTCAAGGGATACCTGGCTCCAGAGGTGGAGCAAACCTACATCCGGGCTAGAGAGTTGTGCCAAGAGTTGGGGGAAACATCTCAGCTTCTGCCGGTATTGTGGGGATCGTGGTCCCACTATATGATGCGGGCCAAGCATAAGATGGCCTATGAATTGGCGGAACAATCCTTGCATCTGGCTAAATCCCAAGAAGACCCGGCCTTACAGGTGATGGCCCACCAAATTATAGGTGGAACTTTATGCTGGCTAGGTGAATTCACCTCCGCACTTGACCATCTTGAGCAGGGGATCGCCCTCTATGACCCCCAATATCATCAGACACAAGTCCGGCTTTATGGCCACGATTTTGGCGTACTATGCCTTGCCCTCTCCGCGAAGATACTGTGGTTCCTTGGTTATCCAGATCAAGCCTTAAAGCGAATAGACGAAGCGTTTAATTTGGCTCAAGAATTTTCTATTCCCTTTAGCCTGGGGTATGTCTATATCATGGCCGCCTGGCTTCACACAGATCGCCGAGAGGGACAAGTAGCCCAAAAATGGATCGAAGCAGCCATTATCCTTTCAACGAAACACGGATTTTCGACGTGGGGTGTTTGGGCTACGATCCATCTCGGTGCGGCACTAGCCGAACAAGGACAGGCAAAGGAAGGGATTATCCAGATGAACCAGGGTTTGAAGGCTTGGCAAGCCCTCGGCGCTAATCTAACAGTATCATATTCTCTGGCCCGACTAGCCAAAGCACATGGGCAATTGAGGCAGACTGAAGAAGGATTAGTGCTGCTAACCGAGGCATTGGCGATGGCAGAAAACAATGATGAGTACTTTTGGGAGGCTGAGCTTTGCCGAATCAATGGGGATTTGTTACTCGCTCACAATGCGGACGAAACTGAAGCCGAACAACAGTATTATAAGGCTATCAATATTTCCCGCCGACAAAGTGCCAAGTCCCTCGAACTGCGGGCCTCGGTTAGGCTGGCCCGGCTGTGGCAGCAACAAGGCAAGCTGTCTGAGGCTTACCAAACGCTATCTGAAATCTACAACCAGTTCACCGAAGGGTTTGATACAGCCGATTTGAAAGAGGCCAAAGTCCTGCTTGAAGCATTATCGTGAGCGACAAAATCTTATCTCTCCGTGGACCGGGTCACAAGAATTGATACTGCTGGCGAATTCATATGATGTCCAAAGTTAGGTAGGTGCCAGTCTAGCAAAGGGGGCAGTACGTGTGGAAGCCGATGGTATATCAGCCCACCAGGCACCCAAGCGCAATACGTTCATCCCTAGAGCAGTAAGAATGTGTTGCAGCCGTGTTTTGACGATACCATGACAATACCCTCCTAACGATAAATGCATCGTTCACGTTGAGCTTTGAGCTTGGCCAGTAACTCAGGCTCATCAGGGATCAGGTAATGGCCGATGACCGGGTGACGGGTGGCCGGGAGCGTGCCATTGCGAATACGAGTGTACAGCCAGTTGCGATGGACGGCCAATTCCTGCGCCAAACCAAAGATGGTCCACTGGCCATCGAGCTTGGCCTGAGTTTTGAATTGTTCGGTAAGCGAGATCTGTCCCCGAGCTCGACGGAGTTCACTCACCGTGGCGGCTGAGATGCGATCGCTGCGGGCTGAACGGAACCCTTCAGCGCTCAAGCGTTGGGCGATCTCCTGATCTTGATAGCCCTCGGTCCCCAGAGCCAGGATACGCTCGACAAACTGTTCGTATCCACTGACGTCCGATTGCCGCAGAATAGGGGGATACACCTTGAGCCGGGTCATCGCTCCACTGACCCAGACTAGCTTGGCCTCAACCAGATCCGGCGAGGGTCGGGTAATGATGATCCGGCGGATCAAACAACGAAGGAGTTCTTTTTGATGGGCTGGGGTCAATTGGGGCCACAGCTTGGGGAGCGTCCGGCCGACATCCTGCAATTGGGCGCGCAGTTCAGGGGTGAGTGAGGGGCTCGAAGGCTTACTGGCAAAACAGTCGGCTATGTGGCGGATTTCGGCTACTGCCTGGAGCGCCACTTCCCAGCGGCGTTCTAACTCGGCGGCGACCAGGCGGTTGTCAGGATCAACGGCCTGGTACTGGCGTTGAGCCAGGCGGACCTCATATTCGGCCCGTTTGATTTGGTCGGCATAGTGCTCAGCCAGACGAGCCTGATCCGCTTGCTGGCTGGTCAGCAGCTCGTCTAACAAATCCAACTCAGCTGGGGCTAGGGCGGCGAAGAAGGCCTCGACCACGACCCGCTCCAGGCTAGCGCCATCGATGTGCAGGCAGGTGGCCGCCCCATAGTTGGCAGCCAATGCCGTACAGCTATAGCGCTGCTGGGGCTTGTAGACCACCCGCATTTGATAGCCACAGCGGCCGCAGACCACCAACCCAGCCAGGAGCGCCGCACCCTCTCGGGGCGCGCC
>JBFGLD010000544.1:0-4893 GCA_041576335.1 Anaerolineae bacterium
AAGCAGGGGGCGGACATTCGAACGACCCTTGAGGAACTTGGCCGATGGGGTGCGAGGCTCGACCGGGTGGCTCCCACAGAGCACGAGCGGAGCATCCGCGCCATCTCGATGGCGCTGCAATCCGTTCTCGTCCTCGCCGGCGATGCCTTGCCCGCCGAGCGACTGGTGGTGGAGTTGGAAGTGGATGGCGAGTATGCCGAGGTCATACTCGACCAACGGCCTACAGTCACCGCCCGCCTTTCCACCGAACCCGATGCACGAGTGCGGGCATCGACCTCCGGGATTTCAGCGGTCCTGCTTGGTCAAGACTTCGACGACGCGACATTTACGCATGTCTCTGGCAATGAAGCGGCCACGCAGCAGCTTGTCACGGTGCTCAGCCAGGTTGTGTCAGCTGCGTAACACATGTCATTCCGACTATCGTCCGACTCGATGTCCCGACAGATAGCCTCTGATACCCTTGTTGATGGGTTATATCAGCCTAGTTGGCTGGGAGTCTGTGTTTAACTGGAATCTAGTTTGAAAGTAATCCACATCGCCATAGAAGGGGCGATGTCCACCGTTGGCCTCATCTTGGTGTTAGCGATTTTACGGGTTTTGAAGGGGTATGAGAATGTATAAGGGTGAGAAAGGGAACCCAAATCCAAGTCGAACCTGGTGAAACTGTCATACAAGGGTGCATATATTATGAGAGAATAAATTTACTAATCGGCATACAGCTCTTGATAAACCTGGTAGCTTAATAGCACGCGTTCCAGATACAATCGCGTCTCCCCAAAGCTGATCCAACGGAGTAGGTCATCCCGGTTTGAAACCAACGGGTCCGCTAGCCATGTCTCTACGCTGCCTGCACCGGCGTTGTAGGCAGGGACGGCAAGTTCAAGATCTCCTTCAAAATATTCGATTAGAAAAGAGAGTAGCCAGCCCCCCATGCGGATACTGGTCTCGGGATCATAAGCCTCACCGGGCGAAATCTCTTCACCTAATTGCTCGGCGACCCAAGCCCGGGTTGAGGGGATAACCTGCATCAACCCTTGTGCGTTCGCGATAGAGAGTGCGTTTGGGTCGTACCGGCTTTCCTCGCGCATTACGGCCCAAATCAGCAGAGGATCAACATCAAACTCTGTTGCCACTGCTTCCACGGTGGTTGAATAGGGCCGGGGATAGCTCAATTGCCAAAATTCCAGGGGAGCCCGGGGATGGTCCTCGATATATTCTTCGGCAATAGACTGCGCCTCGATTATGTATCCCCTGGCACTCAAGGCCTGGGCCATAGCCAGGTCTACTTCCGGCGTCCGCCGAAAACGGGCGGCCAAGATCAATTCCATATGAGCCAGATCCTCGCGCCCAAGCGTCTCCAAGGTCTGCACCTTGGTCAAAATTTCGTCGCCTGCCAAGTTTAAGGATGGGGCCGGATCCAGCTCCAACTCACCTCCGGCAACCCGCAGGGCAAGCCAGTTCAAGTCAAACCCCTCCAAAAGGGTCTGGCCCTGCCTTTTTACTTTTCTATCTCCCACCCTTTCCGCCAGCACATAGAGACGATAGGCCGCATCGTCGGCGAGCGGGGTATCAGTTTCGGCCAGACGAGCGTAAAGGGAGAAGGTCTCTGTAATTCGGCCCTCACTCTCCAGCAGGGAAGTCGCTGCCCACCAGGCAGAGGGGTAAGGCGAATCTGAGTAAATCGCTATCGCCTGATCGGGTTCTTCCTCTTCCAATAAACTGGCCTGAACCAGCTTACTATCTGGTGTATCGATTTCTTCGTAAAGCTCTGATGCCTCATCCTCACGCTCCATGCGTAGCAAGGCTTTGGCCAACCCCATTTGAGCCTCCGTATCATCTGGCATCTCCTTCAACCAGTCCCGATAGGTCTCCTCCGCCTCATCATAACGCCCCAAAGCGGTCAGGGTTTGGGCTCGCAACGGGAGCGCCTCTATATCATCGATATTCCGGAGTGTTTCCAGGGCGTCGGTGAAGTATGTGGCAGCGATGAGGTCTTCAGCCACGGTTAAGGGGTCCTGTCCCGTGCGCCGCATCCCGGTGAAGGCATCCGCTCGTTTTTCTGAAATATTGCGATAATCCAGAATGCGGCGGTACTCGGCATAGGCACTTTCGTTTTCACCTTGCTCTTCCAAATAATGGGCTAACTCGAGGCGCAAAGTAAGTGCATCATTCAGGGCCAGGGCTGAGCGATATGATTCTTCCGCCTGTGGGACTTCAAGATTGGCATAGTGACGGGCCAAGGCAAGGTTGGCTTGGTAAGCAACCGGGCTTAACGGACGGTAGGCGATAATGGTTTGCAGAGTGTGTATTGCCTTTAAGTTTGGCATGGTGGCTTCTGCAGCCCATAGCTGGGCATACTCCTCTATTGCGGGCAGTTTTTCGGCCAGCCGTTCATAAAGCACCGCTGCCCGCTCCGGCTTCGCGCTCTGAGCCTCACGATAGAGGGCTTGCGGTGAGCGCAAATCATCCCAAAAGATCCAGACCAAGATCACTGCGATCAACACCGCGAGGAGGCCGGCAGCCACAAGCAACTGTCTGGAGCCAGTTCGATGCGGTCTATTGTGTACTGTTTTGCTGTACTCCATCACCGGTCTCCTGTGTCACTTTCAGCTTGAAGGTGTGCAACCGTCGATCAGTAGCACCGACATAAAGTCTATCTTCGGTCACCGTAGCACCGGCCGCAATGGCTCCGCCGAGGCGGTATCGCCACACCATCTCCCCCGTCTCGCGATCTAGGCCATAAAGATTGCCATCGTCAGAGCCAACAAAGACCAGATGCTCCCATACCAGCGGTGTGGCGCGGATGACGTTCTCAGTCTGGTAGTGCCATAGGAGACGACCGTCGTTAGTGTGCAGCGCGTACAGCCGGCCGTCGTTGGCACCAACGTAGACCACATCATCGCTGATGAACGGCGATGACTCAATAGCAGACTCGGCCTCAAAGGTCCAGCGAACTTGACCGGTCGCGGTATCGAGGGCATAGAATGTCCGGTCAACAGAGCCTACGTAAACGGTCCCGGCAGTGATAGCCGGGGTACTCACAATATCTCCTTCCGTACGGTAGCGCCATTGCAATTCCCCATTCGTGGCATTTAAAGCATACAAATAATTGTCGGTTGAACCGACAAAGGCAAGATCATCAGCCAGGGCGGCCCCGGCCTGTATCTGACCCATGGTTTCGTGCCGCCAAACCAAGTCGCCATCCTCGGCAGCCAGGGCGTACACGGAGCCATCATGAGATCCAACGTAGAGTATACCACCACTTATCTCTGGAGACGCGGTAACCCAACCATCTGTCTGGTACTGCCAATCCGGCTCGCCTCCCTCGGCCCTCACCGCTATGATTGTCCCATCCCAGGAGCCGAAGTAAACCATGTTCTCATAGACAACAGGAGTTGAGGTAACGTTATCAAGCGTTTCATAGCGCCAAACAGCCTCACCTGTGTTCGCATCAACCGCGTGTACGGCATTATCATCAGCTCCTACATACACAATTTCGTCATTCACGATTGGCCTGCCTCTGACGTAGTCGCCCGCAGGGTAAGACCAGGCAAAGGAAATGGTAGCCTCTTTTGGAGATGTAGAAGTCTGGCAACCAGCTAACAAAACCAACATCAGACAAAGTAATCGGTTAGTTCTCATCGATCCATCTCTTGCTCGCAATATCATCAGGGAAGGGTATAGCTGGGAGAACAGAAAAGACACATCCTAACTAACAGGTTCAATTAATAGGAGCAAGCTTACACCCAAACTCACAGAATTCAAAACATTACATTTGTTGGATCCTTCAACGTTCAAAACCCGCGCAGCATTATTATTGACATTTGCTCCGATAAATTGATGGATGGATGCTGAATTTGTTGATAACGTGGAAAACAGATTATAGTCAGTGACATCAAATCTGTAAATTAACTTCAACAAAATCATCGTAAGTATATCTCATCGACGCGCCCAACGATATCACGGTTATAAAAATGACCCCGCTACTAGCGGCCTGCAGCGAAATCATTGAGGGGGAGGAGTCGAGCCAGACGTCTCGAAACCCGTCGGCGATCATCCGGCTGGCGTCTAGGCTGGCCCCTACGGCCACCACGCCGATTGTACTTAACAAAATTCGTAAATATATTGGCCAACCTCAACTCCCAGGGATCCAGCAAGATGGATTTATTCGTGTATAACTTAATCCTGATTCCCCCGTCGGGATCAATGTCACCAATACGGAAACAGCACCAGATTAAAATTGAGACCTTATTGGCGATTTTACAGGTCTTGCAGGGGTATGAGACCACGATTTAGACGTAAAACGCGGTCAATTATGGGTTTTCACTGGCATCGTGGGCTTTTCATTAACCGTTAGCTGAAAAATATCAGGCCGAGCATAATGACCGACCACATCAAAATCGAACTTGCCCCGCGCCACCTCGGCTAAATCCAGGTCGGCGTACAGAATGCCCTCCTCGTTGTATAACGGCCCAGCCAGCACATCACCCAACGGCGAAATTATGGCACTGCCGCCTCGACACATAATCTCGGGCCGATCGGCCAAATTGAAATGTCACACCCAAACATTCGCTGTAAGTTCCCGAACGGACCTGAGCTACCGGGGGGAGCGGCATTGCAGAACGCAGTATGGTAAAAGAGGCGTAGGATCTCACGTTAACGGGACGGGCTCAATAGTCAGTAGGTCTTGTTGCCAGACTGTCGCAGTTTGGCTTGAAGCCGGTTCACAAACTCTGTTTTGGTATAGGTATGATGCCAGTAGCGCAGATAAACGGTTTTGGGAATCATCAAAAGCTGAAGGGGCTGCTCGGCCACTATGGTAGCATTGCGCGGAGCGCCTCTAATAACGCCGGTGTTACCCAGCGGCATCCAGGGATGCACGGAAAAGGGCTG
>JBFGLD010000545.1:0-4890 GCA_041576335.1 Anaerolineae bacterium
CGATCGAGCCTGCTGCAGGAGCGGATTAGAGAAATGATCGAACAGGGCGTCCTCAAAATTGATATTGCCGGTGAGCAGGTTGGTCAGGTCAACGGCCTATCCGTCATCGATCTGGGGGATATCAAGTTTGGCCGGCCCAATCGAATCACGGCGACCATTGGCCTTGGCCAAGAAGGGTTGATCGATATCGAGAAAAAGGCAGAACTGGGCGGCCCCATCCACACTAAGGGCGTTATGATCTTATCAGGATATTTAACGGAAACGTATGCCCAAGATAAGCCGTTGAGCCTCTCAGCACGTCTTGTGTTTGAGCAGAGTTATGCTGGGGTTGAGGGCGATAGCGCCTCGAGTACGGAATTGTATGCCATCCTGTCCAGCCTGTCCGGCCTGCCGGTCAGGCAGGGAATTGCCGTGACCGGCTCGGTGAATCAGAAAGGCGAAATCCAGGCTATTGGCGGCGTAAATGAAAAAATCGAGGGTTTTTTCGAGATCTGCCGGATGAAAGGGTTGACCGGAAAAGAGGGCGTGCTCATTCCGGAAAGCAATCTCACAAATCTAATGCTCAATGAGGAAGTGGTCCAAACAGTTCAAGCAGGCCAATTTCACGTCTGGCCGGTACACCACATCGACGAAGGTATTGAGGTGTTGACCGGAGTTAAAGCAGGCGAGCGGCAGCCCGACGGAATATTTGAAGCGGGAACGGTGAGTGACCTGGTCGACCAACGTTTGAAAAAATTGGCCGAGATAATCAAAGCTTTTTCCGCGAAGGACAACATGATGACCTAGGCTGAAACCTGACTGGTTGAGGTGACTGGCAAATAGCCGGCAAGCTGGTCCGTGTTGAGTCGTTCCAGGTACCGGCGTATTGTAGAAGGATTATAGTTTGAAATGTCGTCAAGGGGGTAGAGCCTAAATTCCAATATATCGGGGTTCCAACAGTTTTTTAGATGTGATCTGGACAATTAAGTCGGGTAATTTTTGAATTATCCTTTAATAGGTACAATATAGTAAGGAGGAAGCCGTGTCTGAGTTAGCAGTTTCAAACAAAATTGAATCCTTGATGGCAGGCCTGGCCAGTCGCGATAGGCGGGCACGCCGGCAGGCTCGTGAGACGTTGGTGGCGATTGGCCAACCGTCCGTGGCCTCGTTGTTAACGGCATTAAATGATCCAAATCAGGACGTTCGCTGGGAAGCCATCAAAGCACTGGGTGAGATTTGCGATCCGGCTGCAGCAGAGGCGCTGGTAAAATCTTTAGAGGATGAGGCTGTAGAGGTTCGCTGGCGTGCGGCTGAGAGCCTGATCGCCCTGAGATATGAAGGGCTAATTCCGCTGCTGCGGGCCCTAATCCAGCGCTCAGACTCGATCTGGCTCCGTGAGAGAGCCCACCAAGTTCTCCATTCACTGGCTGAGCCCAGCGATCCGAATGATTTGGTGACACCCGTATTGAAGGCTCTGGAGGATGTAGAGCCGGCGATGGTCGCGCCTGTAGCAGCCAGTACTGCCCTGCGGAAACTAACGGCTTCGGCCAACCGCTAGGCAGTAGACTCACCTCCGGCAAAAATTCGTCATCCTTAAAAGGGACGAACCGTAATACCAAACTGATCCGGGCAGACTTGTTGAAGTTGACCGGCCTTAAGGACTATATGGACCAAGCTGTGGTTAGGCTCAGTGTAGGCGAGGGCTAACTCTGGAATAAGCGGGGTAAAAGTGAAAAGACTCAACCAAGAAACGGCAGAGGGTATCCTATTCACTGATGAGTACCAATTAACCATGGCTCAGCTTTACTTCCGCTTAAACTTACACCAGAAGCTGGTGCAGTTCGACCACTTTTTCCGTGCTTATCCTAATTACGGTCTGCACGAAGCAGGTTATTGTATCAACGCCGGTCTGGAGTGGCTGCTGGATTGGATGCAGCGTGCCCATTTTCGCGAGGCCGATATCGAGTATTTGCGCAGCCAAACGGGTCGAACAGGGGCCCGAGTATTCGGCGACGATTTTCTGAGCTGGCTGCGATCAAGTGCACCTGATACTTTCAACGGCATCACGATGCATGCCATCCCGGAAGGGCGGGTGGTTCATCCCAATGTTCCCTTAACCATTGTGCAAGGACCACTGGCCGTCGCCCAAATTCTGGAAACAACGCTGCTCAATTACCTCAACTATCAAACTCTGATTGCTACCAAAGCGGCCCGCATCCGCGAAAGCAGCCGGGGGCAGTTGTTGCTGGAGTTTGGACTGCGCCGGGGACACGATAAAGGGGCTAATGCGGGTACGCGAGCCGCTCTGATTGGAGGGGCTGATTTTAGCTCCAATGTCGGTATTTCTCACCTACTCGGGTATTCACCCAAAGGGACTCATGCGCACAGCATGGTGCAGGTTTTTATTGCCTTGGATATGAGCGAACTTGAAGCGTTTCGGGCTTATGCCGACATTTACCCGGATGATTGCCTTCTGCTGGTGGACACAATTAACACTTTGGAAAGCGGCGTGCCAAACGCGATCAAAGTTTTCGAAGAACTCCGGCGCAAAGGGCACCAGCCCTTGGGCGTCCGCTTAGACTCCGGAGACCTGGCTTATCTGAGTATTCAAGTCGCCAAAATGTTAGATGGCGCAGGCTTTCCGGATACGTCCATTGTATTATCTAACGACCTGGACGAACTGGTCATATGGCAAATTATTACCCAGATTGGGGAGGAAGCCCAGCGCTACGGTGTTGACCCCGATCGTCTCGTCAAACGGCTGGTCTACGGCGTCGGCACGCGGCTCATTACCTCGCAGGGAGAACCGGCCTTAGGCGGCGTTTACAAGTTGGTTGCTGTGCATCATCACGGGGAGTGGGTGCCGGCCATCAAGATTTCGGAAACTCCAACTAAAACGCCCAATCCTGGGCATAAACACATTTGGCGGCTGTATGATCAGCGGGGTAAGGCCACGGCAGACCTGCTCACGCTCGATCATGAAGCCCCTCAGCAAATGCCGCGTCTCGTATTGCGGCATCCCTCAGACCATACGAAATACCGGACGCTTGAGCAAACTAACATTGCGGAATTCGAGCCGCTTTTGATTGAAGTCCTTCAGCAAGGTAAGCTGGTATACGAGCTGCCCTCGATTGAGGACATCCGCCGGCGTCGCCAAGCCGATATAGAGCGGCTGGATCCTGGGGTCAGGCGCCTGGTGAATCCACATATCTACCATGTGTCGCTTTCGCAACATCTCTGGGATCGTAAGCAGGATTTGATTCAAGCCATAAAATGATGAAGCTCTCCTAATAGGATTGGGACGAGTAACATGAGTAACAAAAAAAATCAGCCTCAATCAAAGAGTTTTTCTGAGCTCCGCATACAAGCCGAAAAACTGCTGCAAAAAAAGTCGACGAACCTGAGCGAGTACTCATCCGTGGATATGCACCGTCTCATTCATGAGCTCCAAATCCAGCAGATAGAGTTCGAACTCCAAAATGAGGCGCTGGAGCAAGCTCATCAAGAACTGGAAAATTCGCGCAACAAGTATGCCGACTTATACGACTTTGCTCCTGTGGGATACATTTCAATTGACCAGGTGGGGCTGATTATTGAGGCAAACCTAACAGGGGCGACCCTGCTGGGGATGGAACGAGAAGCGCTAATTGGGCAGTCGCTGTCATATTTTGTCGCGGAAGAGGATCGAGACAAATACGAATTGAGTCGACAGTCACTGTTTGTTACCCAAACGCCGCAAGTTTGTGAGATTAGACTGGTCCGAAAAGACGGATCACGGTATTACGCCAGCCTCAAAGGCATCGCTGTTTTAGATAATGAAGGGCAAGTTAGCCAGAGTCGTTTTGTGGTTAGTGACATTACCGAGCGCAAACAGGCCGAACGGGCGCTCTGGGAAAGTGAAAGTCGCCTTCAGCACGTTTTTTCTTCTATTAGCGATCATATTTATATGACGGAGCTGACCAAAGATGGAGAGCGTATTAACCACTATCTCTCCCCGGTCGAGGCCCTAACCGGCTACTCCTCCGAAATTCTTAAGGACAATTGGGATTTTTGGTCATCCAGAATAATTCATCCCGAAGACAGGGCCATCGCCGGTGATCAAATGAACAAACTTGCGCAAGGCCAAAACAGCGAAGTAGAGTATCGGCTCGTTCGAGCTGATGGTCGAATTATCTGGGTACGTGATAGTGGGCGAGTCGAAAGAGCTACTGCTAGCAAGAATTTTATGGTCTACGGCGTAGTCAGCGACATTACCGAGCGTAAACAGGCCGAAGAGGCATACCATATGCTGGTTGAACATTCGCTGCAAGGACTGGCCATTTTTCAAGATTTTCACATTGTCTTTGCCAACCATGCTCTAGCTCATACCACCGGCTACAACACGGATGAGTTATTATCGTTAACCCCAGATCAGCTAAAGTTAATGTTACATCCCGACGATAGAGCCTATGTTTGGAAATACCTGCTGGATCACCTGATGGGCAGGCCTCTGGCCGCGCGCTTTGAGTTTCGTTTTATCGGCAAAGATGACAAGACGCGGTGGGTAGAAGCGCACGCCAGCAGGATCAAATATCGCACAAAACCGGCCGTGCAGGTTGCGTTTATCGACATTACCGAGCGCAAGCAGGCTGAGGAAGCATTGCGCGAGAGCGAAGCGCGCTTAGACGCAGTTCTTAGCACGGCTACCGACGCTATCATCACTATCGATGCCGAGCAGCGGATTTTCTTCTTCAACATTGCAGCCGCCTGGATATTCCAATATAAGCCGGAGGAGGTCATTGGCCAACCGATTAGTTTGCTCATCCCAAAACGGTTTCGTGCGGCCCATGAGGGACATATTGTGCGGTTTGGGCAAAGCGGTGTTACGGCACGGGCGATGGCTTCCCCCAGAGAGTTAAAGGGACGGCGGGC
>JBFGLD010000546.1:0-4890 GCA_041576335.1 Anaerolineae bacterium
GTAACTGTTCAGGGACACAGAGCGGCACAGAGATGACCCAGAGACTCACGGAGAAAAACAGAAAATGTAGTTAAATTCTCTGCGTATTCTCCGTAGTTCTCTGTGTTCCAGCCTCCTACCTGAATAGTCACGATTAAAGGAAAAGTTTTCGGCTAAGATCAGGCGGATTGCGCATCTGCAAAAAGTCGCACTGGAATGAAGGGGGTGGGATTAGTTGAGGCTGATCTTATTGAAGATGCCGACCACTTTGACCACCTGCGTAATTTCAAAAATGTTGTAAAAAACGCTGTAGACGGGGGTTTCGTACAAATAAATGAGACCGTCGGCCGCCTCCGGCAAGGGTAGGGCTTGCACCCCGAGTGGTTTAGGGTCATCCGCCAACCTTAGTAGAAAGGCGAAGATCTCCTCTACCTCCTCCTGGGTAAAATCCTCCAAATCGGTGACGGTCGCTGCGGATAGCTCGACCTCATACATTGTTCGGGTCTAGGTTGGCCGTGGGAGTTCGCCCGGTGATGACCTGCTTCAGCGGTACGCTGGCCAAGGTACCTTCATTCATTTGCCGCAGCCGCTCACGTGTTTCGGCCAGGTGCAGCCGTCGCTGCGTCTCTTCCAGCAAGTCCAGCATCTCCTGGTAAGCCTGGTACTCCTGCAGCACGGCTACCGGCTCGCCGTGGGTCGTTAGCACCACCCGCGACTCTTGCTGGCTCTTGGCCGCTTTCAATTCATCGATTAAGACCCTGGCTTTGCGCCGCAGGTCGGTCAGTCGGGCCACCCGCTCGCCGCCAATGGTAACCGTCATCATAACACCTCCCCTGAAAATATACCATGTAACTTACCCCATTTTCATCCTCGTTGTCGTCTCGACAGGGACTTGTTCAACTCCCTTGAAAATAACCCCGTAGGGCGGGGGGCCTGGGGGGTAGTTCCCCCCATTTTCATCCCCCGTTGTCGTCCCGCTAGGGACTGTCGCACTCCTCAGAAAAAGAGCTTTCTCGGAAAGTATGTAAACTTAGGCGGAATCATCAATGTACCGTAAGCCGCTGCCGCCTTACCAAAATAACTTTCCAGCACCCTACACAATATAGCACAAAATTGTGTGCAATACAATGCACAAAAAAAGTTATTTTTTTATATCACAATTTTGGTCGAGGGTGTGGATAGGTTTTATTACACCGCAGCTACATAGCCAACCGGGCAGCAGACCTGCAGGTCTGCCCCTCCCCCGTTATTCGACCCGTCGATGGATGCCCTGCTTGACGAACCAGGGGGTCACACCCGGCGAATCAGTGGGGAGGGACTCGGTCTTGCCGATCACGAGTCCACCGCCGGGCAGGAGCCGGCGGGTTATCCGCGCCAGCACTTCCTGCTGCAACATGTTGTCAAAATAAGTAAAGACCAGGTTTCGACACAGGACCAGGTGAAATGTCTCCGCAGGCTGCTGGGAGCGGATGTCCTGGCACTGGAACTCAATACCGGCGCGATACTTCTGCCGCAGACAATACCTGTCGCCGCTGTGGTCAAAAGCTGCATCGTGCCAGGCCGGTGGCAGTTCCTTCAAACTGCTGGTGGGATAGCAGCCTATTTGCGCCCGCTGGAGCATGGTTGGATCGGCGTCCGCAGCCACCAGTCGAAAAGCCAATTGGGGAAACCGGGTTTTTAGTTCAAAGTGCCAGATCAGACTAAGGGTGTACACCTCTTCTCCCGAAGCGCAGCCAACACTCCAAGCGCTTAGCGTCCTCGAACCACGGTTCACAGCCGTTTCGGCCAGCACCGGAAGCACAACCTGTCGCAAATGATCATAAACGCCTCGGTCCCGATAAAAGCGAGAAATTGAAATGCGGCACATCCCGTCAAGTATAGGCCATTCCGCCGCATGCGTTTCCAGATAGGCCCGGTAGACTACCGCATCCGGCAACCCCAACACCCGGCAGCGGCGGTCGATTCGCTTGCAGACCTGTTTTCGCACCTTGCGAAAGCCGGGCCAGCGCATTCGTAACCGGGGCAAGGCCCACTGGAGAAAGTCGACGCAGTCTATGTCTTTCATAGTATTCGATCAGAGATCTCCGCCAGCCCCACCGGACACCGCCTGACCCGGTCTTGGAACGTTGGCACGTCGAAACCAGCGACCGGCGAACCATTAATTTCGAGCGTCACTGCCTGTAACTTCAGCCTCAAAATTTTCAATGTAGGCTAAAGACTGGTGACGGAAATAAGTATTGTACAGTTCGGCATACTGGCCGGCTTGTACCAAGAGGGATTCGTGTGTGCCTTCCTCTACAATTTGCCCGTGGTCCATCACAATGATCCGGTCAGCATTTTTGATGGTCGATAAACGATGAGCAATAACAATAGTAGTCCGGTCACGCATGACCACATCCAGTCCCTCTTGAATTTGGGCCTCGGTAAACGGGTCGATGCTGGCCGTGGCCTCATCCAAAATGAAGATAGCCGGGTCTTTCAACAGCACCCGGGCCAACGCAACCAACTGCCGCTGTCCCAGTGACAGGCTCGCCCCGCGCTCGCCGGCATCGGTGTCCAGGCCGTCAGACAAGACAGCCAGCCAGTCACCCCGGCTGATTCCCGCGGCCGCTTCATGCACCTCGGCGTCGGTCGCGCCCGGTCGGCCCAGTCGAATGTTGTCGCCTACTGTGCCGGAAAATAGAAATGGCGTCTGTGAAACCAAGCCAAGCTGCTGCCGGTACTGGCTCAAATCCAGCCGGCGGATGTCCCGGTCATCAATCAGCAGTTGTCCCTCTTGAAATTCATAAAAGCGAGTGATCAGCTTGATAATACTGCTCTTCCCGGCTCCGGTGTGGCCCACCAGGGCGACGGTCTCACGGGGGGCAATGACAAGAGAGAACTCGGGCAGGACAATTTCGGTGCCGGTGTAGCTGAAGCGCAGACGTTGAAATTCAATTCGGCCTTCGAGTAGACCGACCGGCTCAGCCCCATGCTGAATCACCTTGGGTTCAGCGTCAATCAGGGCAAAGACTCGCTCCGAAGCCGACAGGCCATCTTGAAATTGGCTCCAGAAGGAGGCGATACCCAGCATCGGAAACCAAAAGAAACCAACCGCCTGCATAAACAGGTACCACTCCCCCGGCGTAACTAACCCATTACGAATCGTCAAGCCGCCGGCATAGATGAGGGTGCCGACACCCAGACCGGCTGAAGCTCCGACGATCGGAAAAATTGTATTGAGGGTCAACCCGCGGCGCAGGCCCACGCGGTAGCCCAATTTATTGTTGCTCACAAAGGTGTCATAAATCGCATGCTCTTGCCGAAAACTTTTAGCCACGGTGATTCCGCTAATCGACTCTTGAATCTGGGCGTTGATAGTGGCCGTCACCCGGCGAGCGTCGAGCGTTGCCCGCCGGGCAATGCGCCGGAAACTCAGCGCGAGAATGACCGCCAGAGGGGTGAAGCCGAACAGCAGCAGAGTCAGCCAGACATTAATGCGAAAGAGCCAGACCGAGAGCAGCAGTACCAGCAGCACCTGGCTGACCAGATTCGTAGCCAAGGTGACCACCTCGGCAAAGTCCTGCGTATCTGACGTAACCCGGCTAACAATCTTGCCGGACGGGTGCTCGTCAAAAAACGAAAGGTCGTGTTGGATCGTGGCGTCGAAGACGTCTTCCCGCAGCTTAAGCACGACGCTGCCGACTACCCGAGCTGAGAACATCTGCTGGATGTAGTTAAAGCCCCAGGCCGTCGCGCCCAACAGCAGCACGCCCCCTGACAGGAGCAAAATCACGGCTGTTGTTGGATTTTGGGAGACCAGGTCAATCGCTTCGGAAATGAGTACCGGACCCCCCATTCCCGCCGCAGCGTTAAGGGTAATGGCTGTGGCCACCAGGCCCATTTTAGCCGCATGCGGCCGGAAATAGCTGACGATGCGGCCGAGCAGTTCCCGGTCGCTGTAGGTTCGATCATACGCCTCGGTATCGAGGCCATCTAAAATAAAGCCCAAGGTTCTCCTCCAGAGGTAGGCAGTAAGTATCAAGGGGCCGTCATCGCCGCCTACTTTCTACTGCCTACTGCTTATGGCTCATACCGCGCAAAGATCTTCTGATAATCCGGGCTGCGTGAAAGTAACTCCTCGTGAGTGCCCTGTTCTACCAGCTCACCCCGGCGCAGCACCAGAATATGGTCGGCCCAGCGAATCTGGCTGAGGCGATGGGTAATCAGAAAGGTCGTCCGCTGCCGGCTGATGCGGCGCATGGCGCGCTGGATCTGGTCTTCAGTATGGCTGTCGATGGCGCTGGTGCTGTCGTCAAGAATCAGGATACGCGGGTTAGTCAAAAAAGCCCGGGCGATGGCGATCCGCTGGCGCTGCCCCCCTGAGAGAGTGACCCCGCGTTCGCCGATGACGGTTTGGTAGCCCTGGCTGAAACCGGTGATAAAGTCGTGGGCCTGAGCTTCACGCGCGGCCTGCTCGACGGCTTCAGGCGTGGCGTCGGCGCAGCCAAAGGCAATGTTCTCAGCCAGCGTCCGGGAGAAGAGGAAAATGTCCTGCTCTATAGTCGAGATTTGCGAGCGGAGCGACTCCAGGCTCCAGTTGCGGACATCCACGCCGTCGACCAGGACGTGCCCTGCATCGGCATCGAAAATGCGATTGATGAGCCGGGTCAGAGTTGTTTTTCCCGAGCCGGTTTGCCCCACAATGGCGATCGTCTGGCCGGCCCGGGCCGTGAAGTTAATACGCTTGAGCACCGCTACGCCATTGTAGCCGAAGGTCACGCTGTCAAAGGTCACCTGGTCAAAGTTCACTTCACCCCGGATCGGCTCGGCCACACCTGCTTCGTTTTGATCCAATTCCGTTTCGGTGTTGACTACTGTGAGAATCCGCTCGGCACTGGCCAGCCCCAGTTGAACCAGGTTGAATGAAAA
>JBFGLD010000547.1:0-4890 GCA_041576335.1 Anaerolineae bacterium
AAAATGGGCGGCATGGGCGAAGTCTACTTCTGCCTTGATTTGAAAGAAGACTACCCCTTTGCCCTCAAAACCTTCCAGCAGCGTTATCAATTGAATGAAAAACTCCGCCAAGCGTTTGAGAATGAGGTCGGCACCTGGGTGGCCCTGGAGAAACACCCTAATATCGTGCGCTGCTTCTGGATGGACACCCTGGACAACCGGCCTTTCATGTTCTTGGAATGGATTGTCGGTGACGAGAGGGATAGGACTGACCTGCGCAGCTGGCTACGACACGGCCCGCTGGATTTCCGCCTCGCCCTTGACTTCACCATTGACATCTGCCGGGGCTTAATCCACGCTCAACAGAAACAGTCCGGGATCGTCCATCGTGATCTAAAGCCCGAAAATATCCTCATTGCTCAAGGTCAGTTGGCCAAGATCACTGATTTTGGTCTAGCTCAGGTTGTTTATGAAGCCGGCTTAGAAATTCCAGATACAACTGGTCAAATAGACCGACGCCAAAGCTTGATTGGTCAGGGTGGCATTGTTGGTACACCAGCCTATATGTCGCCAGAACAGTGGCGCGGTAAGGTATTGGATGTCCGTACCGATATCTACGCTGTGGGTTGCATTTTATATGAGATGCTAACCGGCGAATGGCCTTTTCAAGCGGCCACCTCGCACGGTCTGCGTCGGCTTCACTTGGAAGGAGAGATTCCAAAACTGGCTGGACGGGAGTTGCCCCAAACGTTGGATACCTTACTAGCCCACTGTCTAGCCAAACGACGTCACGACCGTTTTTCGACCGTAAATGATCTTTTGGAACAACTGGGACAAATTTACCAAGGGGAATTTGCCATGCCCCCCCAAGTTACCTTAAACACCGACCAATTCACACCTACGGCTTATTCCAATCGTGCTGCCACTTACCACCAATTACAACGATATGATGAGGCATTGGCCGACTACGCCCGGGCCATTGAGCTTGACCCAACTGACGCCATAGCCTATGTTAACCGGGCTGTTACCTATCACAAACTGCAGCGATTTGAAGAAGCATTGAATGATCATGATCGAGCTTGCCAGCTTAATCCTAATTTGGGGCTAATCTACACCAATCGGGCTCTTGTTTACGAAGAATTAGAACGATACGAGAACGCTCTGGCCGATTATGAGCAGGCGATTCAAATTGACCCTATTAATGAAAAGATTTATTTCTCTCGTGGAAATATGTATGTAAGGTCGCAGCGGTATGAGGAGGCTCTGGCGGACTTCAATCGCTTCATTGAACTTGACCCTACATCGGCCCAAGCCTACACATATCGGGCCTCTGTTTACGAACGATTAGAGCGATACGAGGACGCTTTGGCCGATTATGACCAGGCGATTCAGCTTGATCCCGCAGATGCAATACCTTACGATGCTCGAGCCACGATCTATAGCGGCTCAAAACAGTATAAAAAAGCCTTTAAGGATTACAATCAAGCGATCCAACTCGACCCGACCAATACGGCCATATACGTCAATCGCGGTGCCACCTATTCAGATGTGCAGCTTTATAGGGAAGCCTTAGCTGACTATGACCGGGCCATCGCGCTTGACCCTACCCTGGCTCGGGCTTACTACAATCGTGGTCATGTTTACTTTAAGTTACAGCAGTACCAGAATGCTCTGGCCGACTACAACCAAGCAGTCGCGCTTGACCCCGAGCTAGCCGCCGCCTATTCTAACCGGGGCGATGTCCACGCCGTACTCCAAAGATATGAACAAGCTCTGGCAGATTATACCGAAGCCATCCAACTTGCCCCCACCTTAGCCACAGCCTATTACAATCGTGGTAATTTGAATTACGAACTGCAGCGGTATGAGCAAGCTTTAGCTGACCAGAATCAGGCCATTCAGCTTGATCCTACCTTGCCTGAAGCCTACGCGAATCGAGGGAACATCTATGCTGCTTTGGAGGAATTCGACAAAGCTTTGTCTGACTACAATCAGGCCATTCAGCTTGATCCTAATTATGCTGTCGGCTACTTTAATATAGGGGCTGCCCTCAGTAATCTCAATAAACTGCGCGAAGCATTGACCTACTTCGAAAAGGCCACGCAACTTGGACACCCTCAGGGGGAACAGCACATAATACTCGTCGAGCAATTGCTTGGGCTTGAAGTCTTCGAAGAGGCTGGTTCAATCGATGAATTGCGACACGCTATGGCCGAATTTCCCTTTATGCTAAATATGGCCTACGTCGAGGCAATAAAACAAGCCATAATTCAGTATATTCCTCAAGAGCAACAGCCAATCTTCGACCAACGCCTGGCCTGGCTGCGGCAGATTACCACGGGAACGAGCGAATGACCGACCCCAACTTTTTTTGGATAGGCTATTACACATAATAGCAATCTGACTATCCGAAAACCTTTTCCTGTGGGGCGAGGGTGGGATCGCCTCCGGACCGGATGTTTACAGAGTACTAGTCATTTGACCAGGAGCCCACCTATATAGTTGTCGGGTGTGGCTAGAGAGATTTTGGTGTATGCTTAAAGTGGCTTACCCTGGAAATTACCGTATCCTTATCTCCGCTTATGCTGCGAATTCACGTTCTTCATGAGCATCCTGCGATTTTGGGGGGCAAAAGTGTAGATGTTTCGCTGCCCAGAGTGGTCGGCGGCCCTGAGCCCTAGGTTATTGCCGCTCGAGGGAACCGGAAGGAGAAAATGATGCCCATCCAAGCCCCAACCAATGATGAGATAGCCGCTGTGCTAGAGCAGATCGCCGACCAGCTCGAGCGTCAGGCTAATAATGCACATCGGGTGCAGGCCTTTCGTCACGGAGCCGGACGTGTACGAGCGACCCAAAGGCCGCTCATCGAACTCGTTGAGCAGCAGGGCGGCGAAGCGCTAAAACAGATTGAGGGTATTGGCTCGGGGCTAGCCACAACGATTTATGAGGTCATCCAAACCGGTCGATCGAGCTACCTCCAACAGTTGCAATCTCAACCGGCGCCAGCGGAGATCTTTCGGGGCGTATCGGGCATCGGCGAAAAGCTGGCCCATAAGATTGCCCTACACCTTGAGATCACCTCACTGGAAGCGTTGGCGCAAGCAGCACACGATGGTCGCTTGGCCCAGGTTGACGGCTTTGGCCCTAAACGCACCGCTGCGGTACGTCATAGTCTAGCGACGATGCTGAGCCATCGCCGGAAGCAGTCCGGGGCCAGTGACCAAGAACACATTCAGCCGGATGTGGCCTTGCTCCTTGAGGTCGATGCTGATTATCGACGACGAGCCAAAGCCGATGAACTTCCCAAGCTGGCGCCTCGTCGTTTCAACCCCAAAAAAGAGGCCTGGCTGCCTCTGATGCGCACCGACTGTGAGGAGTGGACCATGACGGTGCTCTTTTCAAACACGGCGCGGGCGCACGAGTTGGGCAAAACCGGTGATTGGGTGGTGATTTACTTTCAGCAGGACGGGCCTGAGGATCAATGCACGGTCGTAACAGAATTCCGGGGAGCGCTCAAAGGAAAACGGGTTATCCGCGGACGAGAGCGAGAATGTTGGCAATATTATAGGGATCGTGAGGCTAGCCAGCATAATTAGTGAAGCGATGGCCGGCAATCCCGACTACTAGCACCACCTGATCTGCGAAGACGAAACCGAAGTAAACTAACGGTGGTTAAACTAACTCTTTGACACTGCCTCAAAAAACGGCAAAAATCCCACAAACTGAAAAAATCCTACGTTACAATCAGGTGGGACTTGCGGCTAACGTCAGTGTCACCCGCGCTCCGCGTCGGCTGGACACGATGTTAGGCGTGCCATACGCTTATTTGGAAATACTGGATTAGCTTGTTTTTGAGCCAACTCTCAATGAAATTATTGAGGAAAGGCAAAGGAGAATACCCACAACAATCATTCCGCCGACGTACAAAACAGAGATAACGCCAGAACGGTAGGGAGTCTCACTCAAAATAGTGGGCAGTTGAGCTAGGCCAGATGCAATGGGCCAAAACAAGCCAATGCCCACGTGTACGAATAAGCCCCGCCGACGCTTTTGACCCAGCCAGAATAGGCCAAGCGCTTGAAGGGAGAAAATGATTGAAATGACGAAGGCTAATATGGGAGCTGGGACGCCTGCCTTTGCCGGTTCCCCCGTTGCAAAATCCTCTAAGGTATGTGGAATGGTAAAGAAAAGCAGAAGCAAAGATAAAAAGACGGCTCTCTGTTCCCAGTTCGATGAAATGCCATTTATTATGGTCATCAGATATCCTTATTCTGTCGTCCTTGTTGCAATCGGGCTAACACTGTATTTACAGGGAGCAACTTTGCCTCAACAAGTTGTCAATACTTCATAGAACTGAATTTGCTCTTTCTCAACACAACCTGGCAACCGTCTCCTGTTGTGTTTACATAAAGTTCAACATCAAAAAAACTTAGCTGAATAGAGGGGCAACAATTAGGAACTAGTAGGAACCAAGATCTGCTCTAAATAGTCTATGAACAAATCCGGCACCACGGGCCGGCTACGATAGCCTATATGATGATCTGGGCGGCACAAGTAGAGAGCTTCCTCGGGTGCCCCATAGCGACGATGGACAGCGCCATCCCTATTTACAATGACCGCGCCTGCCCATTCAGATTTGGGGACGGCTACGGTTGACACTAAGTAACAGCGAATAAGGCCAGGATAGCGTTCTGCAACCAGCGACTGGATTCGGCGTAGCGTCGGGGAGGGATGCTGGTCGCTAAGGCCAGCAAAAAGCAGCAGCGTATGGGGAGTCCCGTAAAGATAGTCAACCCGGGAAGGGGGCGCGCCCTTCTCATCAAGGAAGAGGACGTTGGGGGCCCGATCACCCTTACTTGGGCCAATGTCAAATCGAGGGCCGCTATCGCCGATGACCTTTCGTATCCGTTG
>JBFGLD010000548.1:0-4890 GCA_041576335.1 Anaerolineae bacterium
CAAATGTGCGCCTCTTGGATTAGGCCGGCGTCGTCCAGACGGTAGCGATGGTAGAGCATGCCCCGAGGGGCTTCGGTGATATGACATCCCTGACCCGCCCGCGGGGGGCCAGACACGCGGCTGGGTATGGGCTGCTTGTAGTCGTCGACGATTTGCAGCGCTTCTTCAAAAGCGTGTACTAACTCCAGCGAGCGAGCCACAATGCTGACAAAGGGGTTGCTATTGGGAAAAGGTAAGCTCACTTGCCTCAGGGCTTGCTGGGCGGCAGGCGAGAGTTTATCCAGGTTCAGATTCAACCGGGCAAGGGGCCCCACCTGGTAGCTGCCCCCATCGACCCGATGAGCGTGAAGAGCGTTGGAGTGAGCTAGATGCTCTTCGACAAAATGTTGTTCAAAATCCTCTACCGGAATATCCAGCCCCTTGGAAGAGACGACCCGGCCCTCGTTCATGGGGTATTCTTCGGGATGCGATAAAGCCACAAACTCGTAATCGGGCGCAAAGTCGGGAAAGGAAAGGTCAGCTGTCCAGCGCACGGTATCGATGGCCGCCTGGAGACCCCAGGTTAGGTCGTCCTTGAATTGAAGCAGATCCTGGTGACGCGGGGCGCGGTAAAACCCACCTACGCCGGGGGAGATCGGGTGGACTTCGCGTCCTCCGATAAGAGCCAAAAGCGCATTGCCGATTTTCTTCATACGCAGCCCCTGTTCAACCACCGGTCTTAACTCGGGGTTGGCCGCCATGGCAATGGCGCTCTCATAACCCAGGAAATCGGGAGCGTGCAGCAGGTAAACGTGCAGCGCGTGACTTTCGATCCACTCCGCGCAGTAAAGGAGCCGGCGCAAGGTGCGAATTTCAGGGGGAATGGTCAGACCTACGATTTTCTCCAAAGCGTGTGATGAGCTCATCTGGTACGCCACCGGGCAAATGCCGCAGATTCGGGCAGTAATGTCAGGCGCTTCGTGAAAATCTCGCCCTTGTAAGAATGCTTCGAAAAAGCGCGGTGGTTCGAAGATCCGTAATTGCAAGTGGGTCACCTGACCGTTTTCGGTCACGATATCCAAAGCGCCTTCGCCCTCGACTCGGGCCATGTAATCAACCTTGATTTTTCTGCGAGTTACGGTTTGTGTTGTCATCGGCTCAACTCCTCAAATCGATCGCCGGCCATGCGAAAAACGTTCGAATAACCATTAAAGTTGCGGAACAAGCGCATCACTTCGCCGGATGAGGCTCCCAGGCTGAGGAAACGCTGTCCCAAGATTTCTGCTTTGGGCGCTTCCATCGGCCCGTAGCAGCCGTAGCAACCCCGATTGTAGGCCGGGCAGATCGCCCCACAGCCGGCCTGAGTAACCGGCCCCAAACAGGGAATCCCTTGAGCGACCGTAACGCACACCGTGCTCCGGCGCTTGCATTCCATACAGACGCTGTACGTCGGTAGACGCGGCTGGCGGCCAATCAAAAGCGCCGTAATGACCTCCAACAACTGATGTTTGTTGATCGGGCAGCCACGCAGCTCAAAGTCCACCGGAACGTGTTCACTCACAGGAGTCGAAGTTTCCAGGGTGTCGATGTAGGCCGGTGTCGCGTAGACGATATTGATAAAATCATTCACATCGCGCCAATTTCGTAAAGACTGGATACCCCCGGCCGTAGCGCAGGCCCCAATCGCCACCAAAAATTTCGACTGGCGGCGGACTTCCTGGATGCGTTCGACTTCTTCGGGCGTCGTAATCGAGCCTTCCACCAAGGTGACGTCGTAGGGGCCGGCCAAAGTCTGTCGCCGGGCCTCGACAAAGTAGGCGATTTCTACTTCGCCGGCAACCGCCAGGAGTTGGTCTTCTGCATCCAACAGCGACAACTGGCAGCCGTCACACGAAGCAAATTTGAATACAGCCAAACGCGGTTTAGACTGCTTACCCTGTTTGGGTTGCGTGTCTTTGCCGGTTGATTTACCATTTGATGTCTGTAGTTCGTTCATCAGAAATCCTCCACGCCAAAGAAGGGTTCAACCTGGGCGTAAGTCAACACCGGTCCTTCTTTGCAGATGAAAGAGGGTCCAAATTGGCAATGGCCGCAAAAGCCCACGGCACATTTCATATTCCGCTCCATCGAAATGTAAATTTGCTCTTTGGCGACGCGGCGAGCCAGAGCCTCGTAAATCACAAAGCGAATCATGATCTCCGGACCGCAGGTCAGAACTATAGTTCGGTTTGGATCAAGACGGAGGTGATAGAACAGCATCGGCACCACCCCTACCTGACCACGCCAGTGCGGATCGGCCCGGTCGACGGTGGTATGGAGCTGAATGTTATGGCTCTGCCAGGTCTCAAACTCGTCTGTGTATAGCATATCGCCCGGCGTGCGGGCGCCGTACAGTAATATGACCCGGCCAAAATCGGCTCGATGGCGCATAATATCGTACAGTACCGGGCGCAGCGGGGCCAACCCAATGCCTCCGGTTACAATGTACACATCTTGCCCTTGAAGCCGAGCCATTGGCCAGGCACTGCCGTATGGCCCGCGTACGCCAATTTTGTCTCCGACCTTAAGCAGGCCGATGGCCCGAGTAACATTCCCAGCGTACCGGATTGTGTGAGCCAGATGTTCTGGTTCATTAGGATCCGAACTGATAGATATCGCTACCTCGCCGATACCAGGCAGGTAGAGCATATTGAACTGCCCCGGTTGGAAGCGATACCGCAGCCGAAATGTTTCATCCTCAAAGACCAAAGTATAGGTGGCAATGGCGTAAGCCTCTTCTTTGATGGCAACAATGCGAGCAGGATGCGGCAGCATCGGGTCGCTTGTGGTGACAGTCGGCGCGACTAATGGGGTAATGGTATCTGTTATCATTTGGCGGTCTCCTTTCGGATGGCAGCGACTTCTGCCGTGATGTCTATCCCGACCGGACACCAGGTGATACACCGACCACAGCCAACGCAGCCCAACGTGCCAAACTGGTCGATCCACGAAGCCAACTTGTGGGTGAGCCATTGGCGGTAGCGAGAGCGCGTACTTGGACGAATGTTCCCCCCGTGCACGTGCGAAAAGTCAAGGCTGAAACAGGAATCCCACACCCGCACGCGTTCCGAAGTGTGGCCCTGCAAATCGCTAACCTCGACGACATCGCTGCAGAAACACGTGGGACAAACCTGAGTACAATTGGTGCACGACAGGCAGCGCTCGGCCACGCGTTCCCAATAGGGGTGTTCCAGATTCCGGTACAGTAAATTGGGCAGGTCGGAGATATCTAGCTCGCGGCCCATCTGGCGTTCTGCTTCGGCCAGCGCCTGACGTGCAGCTTGTAACTCAAACGCGCCGGCCGGTCGCCAATCTACATCGGCCAACACCTGCCGTCCCAATTCTGAGCCAATCTCCATCAGAAAAATGTCGTCCAATTCGGTTAGAGCTAAATCGAAGCCCGACTCAACTTGGGGACCGGTACGCATTGAGGCACAGAAACAGGTCCCGCCGGGTTCGGTGCAGTTGACGGCTAAGATAAAGGCTGCTTGCCGGCGGGCCTTATAGTGCGGCTCTTGGTGGGGGCCGCCGAAGAAAACACGATCTTGAATTCCAATGGCGTGCAGGTCGCACGCGCGCACACCGATAAAAGCATACTGGGGTGTATTTTCGGCCGGGGGCGTTATCGAAAAAGTGCCATTCCGGCGTTCGACCGTGAATAGTCTCAACTTTGCGGGGAAGAGGAATTTCTTCCATGAGTGTGGTCCGACTACGTAGCCAAAGAAGGCCTGATCCTGACGTTGTTTCAGACGGTAGGTGCCGGCCTCTTGTTTATCTGTCCAGCCGATTGGGAGGTCCATTATCTGTTCGATAACGTCACATTCGATCGCGCCCTCGTGAAGTGTCGGTCCTATCAAGGTAAAGCCTGTCTGGCGTAACGTGTCGAAAATGCGCTGCAGACTCTCCTTGGCAATACTGACGTAAGCACCAATCTTGGGCGTATTATCCGCCATGATTACCTCTCTTTGTACATCTATCAGTGAGATGTTGACGGGTTAAGTAACAAGCAAAGACACCCAGAGTTTTCGGGACTTTACCCACTTGTCGCCGAATTAACCAGACTGATTCTTAGAGAGTATTGGCTCGAAAACTCTGAGTGTCTAAAACAATCTCTAACGTATTTCGAAAATAGTTAAACTTTCTCGCTTTGTTGCCTTATGCGTCCAACTTAAAGGACACATCGACTTTGGCCCGATAAGCGACCACTATTTCGTTTTCAACCCGCATGTCTAATGCTTTAATTTCGGCAATTCTTACACCATGCAACGATTTTGCGGCAGCCTCTACCGCTTTTTTGGCCGCATCTTCCCAGGAAACCTCACTGGTTCCTACCAGCTCAATAATCTTGTAAACACTGTCAGGCATTTTGATTCTCCTTTTCATTATTATGATTTTTGACATTTCACCACTTGTTCGCGCTCGAACACTTGGAGTCTAAGTGATTTATTTGCCCTCACCTCCCTGTATATTTGAATTATCTCGAAAGATAGTGGTTGTCAGGTTATCTGAGCTCACGTACCGCGGACATAAGACTCGGCACGTGGGGACATAATTCCTGCCTTCAATTTTTGCGAATGCTCAGTGGCAGCGATCGCATTAGAAAACCGATGATATTTGGATGGGAATAGCTTAATAAACGGTGCCATTGTCGAAGGGGGTGCATCGTGAGAGCGGAGATATGGCTATCGATAACGGTCAATGTCAGGTACGGTTCAAGGTTGATGTTGGCAACCCAATCCAAAATGGAAATTGCTGTCAATTGCGCATGAACATGGTAGAACTTTGCGTGAACTGGCAATTGCCTGGGTGCTGGCTAATACGGCCGTTACTGGAGCTATCATCGGTATCCGCAATGAAACAGAAGCAAAACAG
>JBFGLD010000549.1:0-4884 GCA_041576335.1 Anaerolineae bacterium
ACCAAATGATACAGCAAGTTGTTATCAGAGCATCAGAGGGTCGCCGGGCGTTCAACCAGCTTCTCGAACAGGGCTACCACTCTGAGGAGCATATTATCGTTGAACGAGACGGGTTTCCGGTCATGGTTATTATGTCTTACCAGGAATACGAACAGCTAAACCAATTCCAGCCGGAAGATATGTTGCCGGAGGACCCGGCCCCGATAAACCTGGACCACACCTTTGACCCGGTCACGCGGCTCGACCGGTCCGAGGACTTGGTATCACTACGCGAAGCGACCATTGAAATGCACGGCTAAGCTCTCGTTGAGAGCATAACCGGCGAGCCGCCCGCGGCGCAGCGACGGATTCGGGATACAGTTCGCGATCACCGGAAGACGATGGGCAGAAACACTTTCTGCAGGACCTGGACACAAGAGGAAAATTCCGAGGTATTATTGGTTGGATCGGTGGCGGTGGCGGTGATAAATTGTTGATCCCCGCTTACCGGGTTTGAAAAGGTGACTGAGATCGTGGCGTTGCCACTCCCGTTGGACGTAACCGTCGTTGCGCCGAGGAACATCTCCCCTTCACCGTGACCTGAGGAGTCGCAGGCACTATTACTGAAGAACTCAACGGTGAAGGGGGTATTCGGAGCGCTGTTGAGCAATCCCTCAATGGTAATATTGCTCTGACCTGTCGCTGAATTCAGCACAGGAAAGTTCTGCCGCTTGTTTGCCCCCATATCCGGATCATTCCCATCGTTGGGGGTGATGCCGTCAAGGCCAAGATCGATCCCCAGGCCGCCGTTGGACACGATGGAATTACGGGCAAGCAGAATCCCGGATACGCTGTCATCAATCAGGACCCCGGTAGCAGCATTATGAGCAATAATATTGCTTGCCCCCGGGCTTGTCCCGCCTACGGTATTGTTGGCAGTCCCGACCAAAAAAACCAGCCCAAAGGAACCATTACCCAGGGCCCCGGTGCCGGTGGCATCGGGGCCAATGTAGTTACCCTGTATCAGATTTCCTGCTGTTCCGGCCGATTGCACATTGACTCCGATTGCGCTGAAGCCACCGCTGCCGTTACCCGAGATGATATTGCGAGCGCCGGCCACCGTACCCCCGATCAAATTGTTGGTGGCTCCGTTAATAATCGTGATGCCGCCGGCATTATTGCCCAACGCGGCCATGCCGCTGGCGTTGGTACCGATAAAGTTCCCCTGTACCACATTTGCGGTCGTACTGCTCCCGGAAATCCGAAGGCCCTCGCCGCCGTTCCCTGAAATAACATTGGCAGCGGCCGGATCTGTTCCGCCCACGGTGTTGTTGGCCGCCTGCGCAAATATTAACACGCCAAAGGAGGTGTTGCCTAACGCCGTGTTACCGGTAATATCAGGGCCGATAAGATTACCTTCAATCCGGTTACCGCTCGTAGCGGCAGATCCGCCGACGATCAGCCCGATACCGTTGTTGCCCGAAATGAGGTTGTCCTGAACCAAGTTATTCTGCGCCCCCGATTGGATAATCAAACCTTTGACGTCATTGCCCAGAGCCGCCGTTCCGCTGGGAACTGTGCCGATGAGATTATCGCGGACCACGTTGTCGAATGCACTATTGTCTATGCTCAACCCGCCGTCCACGTTACCGGAAATAAGATTACCCCGCACTGTATTCTGCGAGGCAGATGAGCCGATTCGGAGGCCCAGATCCTCAAAGGTTGAGCCACTACCATTGCCCCGGGCAATCGTGCCGGTGGTGTCGGTCCCAATAAAATTGCCTTCAACCAGGTTGCCGGTTGCACCGCTGCCGAAAAGAGCAATTCCGTCGCCGCTGAAACGATTAACGGCCAGCCCGCGTACCGTGCTGCTGCCGGCAGTGATATTCAATCCGTCTATGTTCGCCGTGCCGGCACTGCTTCCGTCCAGTTCAATCTGCAGCAGGGCATTGATACCGCTTCCGGCGGGATTTGTATTCGGGCTGGCGCCCGGCTGGGTATAGCCGTCAATAATTACCGGGTCGGTAACCGACGGCAGCGGGGAGCTTGGCTGGATGGTGTGGGGGCCTGAGCCGGGAATGTTAAAAGCGATCGTATCCGTGCCGCCGGTAGCATTTGCGGCGTTAATCGCTTCCCGCAAAGTACATTCAGCCACATCACACACTCCAGCGCCCGGATCGGCTGTTGAGTTGACGGTGAAGGTCGTACTCACCACGCTGGTGTATCCAACGGCGCTGACGCCGCCGGCCAAGGTTAGGAGTTGGCTCAGAGCCAGCAAGCCAACAGACAGCCGGATAAGTCGTGTAATCTTCTTCATGGCAATGCACCTCTCGCCTAGCTTACTTCCCCAAAAATCGCTCCGCTGCGGCCAAAAATCTGTCCCGCACCCTTGGGCGCAAAAAAAACCTAGGCCTCATCTGCAACTCGGTCCGGAACAGGCTCGCGGTCAGCCGGCCTGCGTTATGCCGGCTGATCAACCGCCATTTCGACCCTATCCTTAACCTGGCCGTCCTCGCTGGTTCTACAAAAGAACTACGTTAAGCCAAACAAGCAAAATCACGTAATGCGGCCTATTCGTTTCACTAAATTTCACAACGGTTCCGGCGGTCACAGCCGAGGCGATCTGTAAAAAGGCCACTCACAAAACGCTCACAAAACGCTCACGAAGCAACCTATTTTTCTATGCTATACTCAGAATATCCTAGCCAGTTAACAATCAATTACGCTTATCAGCAAAAACTTTAGGCGCACCAGGCATTTGTATTAGATGCCGCTTGATAGATACGGACAAAATAATATTATCAAGGAGGATATACCCGATGCAACTTTCAGGTCTTCGGCGTTCGGCGCTCAGCGCCCTGCCCCCTATGTACACTTGGCCGGCACCTGTCAAGCGTGTCATATTGACCTTGGCCTCCGTCGCCTGCGTTCTCGCATATCTGATGCTGCTGGTAGGATTTATTGGCGCGATAGTGATGTTTTATTCGCTGGGGTAATCCTCCCCCGCGTCGTTCCGACAATTGGATAGACCTTCTTCTCCAGCCCACGGAGAGCACGGACATTCACAGACCCATTTATTACCCGTTTATTCCATCTGTGCCGTTGTTCATTCGTGGGCTATTTTTATCGGAACAGCCAAGCGAGCCTACAAAAAGCCCCTTGGGCGTCCAAGAGGCTTCTTTAGCAACAGTTTCACCGTACCAATTGAGAGGCAGTGGCGTAATTGGCCATTACCTTATTCCTCAGCAAAACACCAATAATCCATTAATAAACAAGCTGTTTCTCACCTGTCAGAACCTGTCGGTTTAGGGTTAGCTGCTCAAGAACTGTCGCTAATCCTGCCCGCTAGACGTCCAAATTCTGGACCTGTTTGGCGTGAGTTTGGATGAATTTCCGCCGGGGCGCGACTAGACTGCCCATCAACATATCAAACGTTTTGTCGGCCGCAGCGGCATCCTCGATGGTGACCTGCAGGATTGTCCGGATTTGCGGATCCATGGTGGTTTCCCACAGCTGCTGTGGGTTCATCTCCCCCAGGCCTTTATAGCGCTGAATGGTCACCGAGCCGGGGTTACCGTTTAACCGCTGCAAATAATCGTCTTTTTCCTGGTCGGAATATACGTAGACTGCCTCTTTTTTGTGCTTGATCAAGTAGAGTGGCGGCTGGGCAATGTAAAGATGTCCCTGCTCGATCAACCCCGGCATGTAGCGAAAGAAAAACGTCAGTAGTAAGGTGCGAATATGCGCGCCGTCCACGTCGGCATCGGTCATGATGATAATACGTCCATAGCGCAGCCCTTCCAGGTTGAAATCATCCCCAACCCCGGTGCCCAGCGCAGTGATTAAGGCTCGGACCTCGTTGTTGCTCAAAATTTTGTCAAGACGAGCACGCTCGGTATTGAGAATTTTACCACGTAGTGGAAGAATGGCCTGGAAGCGGCGGTCACGCCCCTGCTTGGCGCTGCCGCCAGCACTATCCCCCTCGACGATGTACAGCTCGCTTCCGTCCGAGTCGCGGCTGGAGCAGTCGGCTAATTTTCCGGGCAAGGTGCTACTTTCCAGGGCACTTTTGCGCAGCACCAGCTCGCGGGCCTTTTTAGCCGCATCTCGGGCTCGGGAGGAGGTTAGACATTTTTCAATGATGACCTTGGCCTGACGTGGATTTTGCTCCAGGAAAGCCGCAAAGCGCTCGGCCAACACCGACTCGGTGATCGCTTTAACCTCGGCATTCATGAGTTTGACCTTGGTCTGGCTTTCGAATTGGGGATCAGGATGCTTGATCGACACGATTGCCGTCAATCCTTCGCGCGTATCTTCACCTGCGAAGTTGCTTTCATTATCCTTTAAAGAGCCATTTTTTCGTGCATAATCGTTGATAGTCCGGGTCAGAGCGCCGCGCAGGCCGGTGAGGTGGGTTCCGCCGTCGGGGGTATGAATCGTATTGGCAAACGCATAAACGCTCTCGGTGTACGCGTCGGTATACTGAATCGCTACCTCAACCCCAATCTCATCCACAGTCTTTTCAACGTACAGCGGATCGTGCAGGGCTTGGCGATTGCGATTCAGGTACCGTACAAAGGCAGTGACCCCACCTTCAAAATAGAAGGAATACTCCTGTTCTTTACCGGGACGCTCATCGACAAAGGTAATGCGGATGCCTTTAGTCACAAAGGCCATCTCCCGAAAACGAACCAGCAAAGTATGCCAAGTATAGCCGGTGACATCCTTAAATATCTCACGGTCGAAACGGAAGGTCACTTTAGTACCCGTCTCATCTTTTCGCGCCGCAGGTAATTTGGCGATTTCCCGGACCGGCCCCTCCGGTATGCCCCGTTGGTAACGTTGCTGCCAAACCGCACCATCACGGGCGACTTCGGCAACGAGCCACTCGCTCAGGGCGTTGAC
>JBFGLD010000550.1:0-4882 GCA_041576335.1 Anaerolineae bacterium
TGTTACAGCGACGGTGTGACCGACACGATCGGCACAGACCATGGCGGATTGTACGGGTTGGACAGGTTGCAGACCATCGTCGCTAGAAAAGCAGGTCATCATTCGGCTCAGGAATTATTAGAAATTGTCGTCGAAGATATTGACGGCTTTAGGGGTGACGAAGAACAGCCTGACGACCTAACGCTTTTGATAACCAAAGCTATCTAAAACGCCGGCAATTGTCAGTATTGTCTGCCCGCTCCATTAAATTAGGATGCTACAAGGGAGATATATGTAATGAGCGACATGAATCAGCGCACCCGCCAAACGCGCCGTCCACGCCGCCTCGAAGAAGTCAGCAGATCTGAAGTAGGCCTGCCGATTGTATGGATTTTAGTGGGGGCAGTGGCCGGGTTGCTTGTAATCGGTTTGGTTGCGCTCGGGGTAGTCAACATTGTCCGAAAACAGTCGATCACGCCTACACCGTCGGACATTCCCGGATTGGCGCCCACCCAAGCGGTAGCAGAGGCAAGCCCCGCCACACAAGCTACGCCAACGATCCCGCCGGTGGTCACGCTTCCGCCTACGCTGACCCCGGTGCCAACTGATACGCCCGTTCCGGTTATGCCGGATGAACTGGCTCCGGCGGCCTATGCCCAAATTATCGGTACCGAGGGAGCTGGCCTTAGTTTGCGCGCGGGACCCGGCACTAATAACGCACGGCTAACGGTCGCGGCAGAAAACTCTGTCGTTCTCATACTCGACGGCCCTCGAGAGGATGAAAATCTGGCAGAGTTTACCTGGTGGCTAGTCCGAGCCGACGACGGTACGGAGGGTTGGGTCGTGCAGGATTTCTTGACGCCAAGTTTGCCTCCCGCGGCAGAACAGAACGAAGAAAGCGGCCAAACTGATGCTCAATAAGTATTAACCGTAAGGTTGATAATTGGTTATTTTTTTATTATAATGAGCGTCCATTTACCGTTGGGCGCTCTTTTGATTTTTCTACAGGATAATTAATTGTGACTCGAGAAAAAATTATGTTCGATCCTGAACAAAGTTTACCGGAACTTCGGGCACAGATCAATTACCACCTTTATCGCTATCATACTCTCGATGACCCTATCATCAGCGACGCTGAATATGACCGCTTGTTTAGTGAACTACGCCGGCTTGAGGCAGCACATCCCGAATTGATTACGCCGGACTCGCCGACCCAGCGAGTCGGGGCAGAACCTTCAGACAGCTTTGAAAAAGTCATCCACCCTATCCCCATGACCAGCCTCAGTAATGCGTTCAATGATGAAGATGTGTACAATTGGCTCGGCCGGATCAGGCGTCTTTTACCGGCTAATATCGCTGCCGACACGTTAGAATTTATTGTCGAGCCAAAAATCGACGGCTTAGCGCTGGCCCTAACCTATGAAAATGGCTTGCTGGTTCGCGGTGCAACCCGCGGAAACGGCATTGAGGGTGAAAACGTTACGGCCAACATCCGTACCGTTAAAAACATTCCGCTGCGTATCCCGGCTACGACCGATGGCCCACCGGCTCCAACTCGCATGGAGGTCCGGGGTGAAATTTATATGCCCCTGGCCGAGTTTCAAAAATTTAACCAACAGCAAACTGAAAAAGGTGAAAAGATCTACGCCAACCCGCGTAATTTTGCAGCCGGGTCAGTTCGGCAGCTTGACAGCCGAATTACTGCCCGGCGCCCCCTGGCATTTTTCAGCTACGCCATCGGTTATGTGGAAGATATCGAAATCACTTCGCAAACAGAGGCACTGAATTATTTGAAGGCACACGGCTTTCCGGTTAATCCCGATATATTGCATACCGGCAACTTTGAAGAAGTCCTCGAATATATACACACCTGGATGGCTCGTCGTAATGAACTTACGTATGATGCCGATGGCGTTGTGGTTAAGATCAACAACTTTGAACTGCAACAGCAATTAGGGGTGGTTGGCAATGCGCCTCGCTGGGCCGTCGCCTACAAATTCCCGGCTCAAGAGGCAACAACTAAGCTGCTCGCAATCGAAACAAATTTGGGCCGGACCGGGCAGATTACACCGTATGCCGTTCTCGAGCCGGTGAACATCGGCGGCGTTACCGTACGCCAGGCCAGTCTACACAACTTTGACGATCTGGCCAGAAAAGATATCCGCGCAGGCGATACGGTTGTGGTAAAACGAGCCGGGGATGTCATTCCTCAAGTCATCAAGCCCATCCTTGAGTTGCGTCCGGCTGACTCCCAGCCATACCAACCACCTACCCACTGTCCGGTCTGTCACGAACCTGTTGTCCACCTCGGAGACGATGTAGCCCTCTTTTGCGTGAATTCCGCTTGCCCGGCTCAATTAGTCCGCCAGATTGAATACTTTGTTTCGCGCACGGCACTGGATATTGATAGCTTTGGCATTAAGATTGGTGAACAACTCGCTCAAGCGGGCATAATAAACGATATTGCCGACATTTATTTTCTGAGTCGTGAGCAATTATTAAATCTCGAAGGGTTTGCCGAAAAGAAAGCCGATAACTTGCTGGCCGCAATTGAAGCAAGCAAGCAACAACCTTTCGAACGGGTATTAATTGGGTTGGGCATCCGATATGTTGGCAGCGCAGTCGCAGGCCTGATCGTTGCCGCTTTTCCGTCGATAGACAACTTGCAGCAAGCGACTCAGGCAGAACTGGAAGCGATCGAAGGTGTCGGGCCGCGGATTGCCGAATCGGTCGTGGAGTGGTTTAAGCGCCCGGCGAACCAACAGGTAATTCAAAAGCTCCGTCAAGCGGGGGTTAGGTTGGCCGGCGCCCGGCCCACACCTCAAGATCAGCCGCACTTACTGGCGGGGAAGACTTTTGTAATTACCGGCACCTTACCCACCTGGACTCGAGATGAGGCCCAGCGCTTTATCGAACAAAACGGGGGTAAAGTCACCGGGTCCGTTTCCAAAAAAACAGATTATTTGGTCGTGGGCGAGAATGCAGGCAGCAAATTGGCCAAATCACAATCGTTGGGTGTGCCTACGCTGGACGAAGCAGGGCTCAAAAAATTAGTTTCCGCTACAAAAGAGAACCCAAAGATTTGACCGGAATATCGTGATAATAACTCAATATAATCATAGCGTAACTAAAACACAGCTTAGGTGTTCACTTAACCGTAATACGCAAGCAGCTAAACTTAATTATTAAAAGGAGAAAATATGTCTCGCATTGTTATCACCGGTCTCGGTGCGATTACCCCGGTGGGTAATGACGTTATAACCTTTTGGGAAAATATGAAGGGTGGCATATCTGGGGCCGGCCCCATCACCTCATTTGACACAACGGGCTACTCCGTCACCATTGGCTGTCAGGTCGAAGGTTTTGAGCCCACCGATTGGCTGGATAAAAAAATGGCCAAGCGTTTGGCTCGCTCGACTCAATTTTCGATTGCTACGGCCAAACAGGCCGTTGCCGACGCGAGTCTGGAAATCACTTCGGCAAACGCTTCACGAATCGGTGTTGTGTTTAATACGGGTGGCGGTGGCCTGAGCAGCTTGGAAGAAGGGACAAGCCAGCTCATAGAAAATGGCCCGCGAAGCATATCTCCTTTCTTGGTTCCCAACGTGATGGCTAATGCTGCCTCTTGCCTCGTTTCAATTGAGCTTGGCACTACGGGGCCACTAAACACGTCGGCGTTGGCTTGCGCGAGCGGTAACTATGCGGTTCTGGATGCCTTCCATATGCTGAAACGGGGCGAGGCGGATGCAATCATTGCGGGCGGCACGGAGTCTGCCCTCTCACCCCTAATTTTCGCTTCTTTTGCCCGCATGGGCGCGCTTTCAAGCCGAAATGATGAACCGAAGCGCGCCAGCCGTCCATTTGATAAAGATCGGGATGGGTTTGTATTTGGGGAAGGGGCGGTGGCGTTTGTTTTGGAACGGGAGGAGCACGCCAAAGCACGCGGCGCAAAAATTTATGCCGAAGTGCTAGGGGGTCGGCTCACGTCAGACGCCTTCCACCTAACTGCCCCAAAACCGGATGCCAGTGGGGCGGTAGCCGCTATAGTCGGTGCCCTAGAAACGAGCGGGCGCTCCATAGAAGACGTGGATGCAATTTTTGCCCATGGGACTAGCACTCCGCTTGGCGACGTGGCCGAAACGTTGGCCATTAAAAAAGCCTTTGGCGAAAGAGCGTACCAAATTCCGGTAACCGGCACTAAATCCCAAGTCGGTCATATGCTGGGTGCGGCAGGTGCGGTATCGACCCTGGCTGCGGTCAAAACAATTCAAGAGGGGATTATTTGCCCGACCATCAATTACGATGGGCCCGACCCGGAATGCGATCTTGATTACGTACCTAACAAGGCCCGCCAACACGAAACGAGCTTAGCATTAGTCAATGCTTTTGGCTTTGGCGGCCAAAACGTGGTTATCGCTGTAGAAAAATATCGCGAAAACGGATCTTCGAATTAAGATATTCGTCTAATCGCTGTCACCCAGGTTCATCCGGTGGCGCCGCGAGTAACAAATTAAATTAAATTTCGAAAATCCCCAAATTTTTGTTGCCGACTAAATAATGAGGAGAGCATTTCAGACTTTGGACTCCTCATTTTTTTCCTCGAGGCATTGAACACCACTTAATCCTATTTTGGCCCTAATCCGAACCTATGTTACAATATAATTCCACTCTCTTTTTTCGGAACTATTGATGCGCTAGAGTGTGTGTCGTTTAATAACGTTTCCAACCGTATTTTTGTTTACGACTGCTTCCCAACCATCCAATTTAGCCTGCTTAAGAGCATACGTCTCAGGGCTAAGTTAGACATCGGCAATTAACAAGAGGTCTAACTTGTTTCGATCCAACCAAATAGCTTAAAGATCGACTGTTCTTAAAACCGAAAAAGATTGGCTCTGTATGGAAA
>JBFGLD010000551.1:0-4876 GCA_041576335.1 Anaerolineae bacterium
CCGGCGGAATGTCATCCAGCGTGAGCGGGGTATGGAGTCCCTGATGAGGGTCGGTGATTTCGTACAGCAAGGTTCCATGCCGGTCAAAGATTTTGGTAGAGGGCGCCGACGCATGCTCGTACAATTCATCAGGATGCGGAAGATCGACCAACAGCCAGTGCTGAATGGTAGTTACCAGCACCAGCATAAGCAAAATAGCAATAGTCAATAAAATGGTCGCAACTTTTCGCTCGCGCGACATTGGTTTCATAGACCCGTAATGCATAATTCGCTGGACGCGGAATCCGGACGAAAGACCTTTCATACCCTACACAATTTTACCATTAATTCAAGCCACGTAACGGGCTGGCAGGAATTAATCCTCCGTTCCCCAGCCAACGACAGACCGTCGTTCAACAAGCGACAGACCATTGGAAACTATCGAACTACCGGAAGTATGCGCCCGCTTGAGGTCAAAAGCAAATTGGAACCGCCCTTCATTCGACTTTCGTCGACGGGAAATCCTGATAGGCTGCTCGCGGTGGCTCAGGCGACTGCGAATTCAGCCAATCCAATAGCTGTTCGACCGCCCAACGATGATGCGGGGACAGACCGGTCAGAACATGCTTCTGTCGTTCTCCCGCCAGAATTTTGCGCAAGACGGTACCAAGGCTTCGCATCGACGGCGCGAGACGTTGGTCCGACGATAATTCGCCGGTAAATTCCCACAACTGCTGCCAAAGCATCAACTCGCCACTGCAGGCTTCGGCCACTTTTTCGATCAATTGCTCAAAGGTCAGGGGCTCTCGCTCGGCGTTGTCGCTGTCGGGCAGAGGCGCTTCGATTTGCTCTAACGTTTCCCAGACAATTTCGGCGTATTCCGGGGTCAGTGTTTGGACCAGGGCCAAAGGATCTCGCTCGCCTTGGAGAATGCGAGATAATACCCGGGCAAAGTCACGCGCTTCCGGTGGAGCGAGAGGACTGCGGGCAATTTGGGCCAGCGGCAGAGCAACTTGGCCGATGGGCACAATACCTTTGGCCGCTGCTACGGTCATTGTCACCATTTTTTCGATTTTTTCCGAGTCGTTATCCGGGTGAAGTTTTTCATTCATAACACCTAAAATTATAGCACTCCATCAAACCCTGTCCATTCTTACCACAACAGACAATTAGCCTGCAGCCTGATTCTTTAGTATAATTTCATCGTTCTACAAATGGGGGAGGGAGGTCAATCTATTCGATTGCCAATACTGCAGCTTCTTTAAAGTTGCCGGCTAGGCAAGGTAAGAGGCTATTCTAATATGGACGCAGACCCAGCGTCGACCAAACCGATCACAGAAGAATATCAAAAAGAATTATTAGCCCGAGCTAATCGCCGGGCCACCTTGCTCAACGCAGCGGCGCAGGTCAGTCGAAACATAGCCTCCATTTTAGACCCCGATGAACTTCTCCTAAGAACGGTCGACATAATTTGTGGGGAGTACGGCTTTTATTATGCCGGTATCTTCCTTGTAAAAACCCTGGCAGACGGGAAGAGATGGGCAGTTCTCAAAGCAGGTCGGGGTAATGCCGGCCAAATCATGATGGCTCACAACCATAAGCTGAGAGTCGGCGGACGTTCAATGGTAGGAGCCTGTACGGCCTTAAACGAAGCCCGCATTGCCCTGGATGTCGGCCTGGAAGCGGTGTGGTTTAATAATCCGTTTCTACCTGACACGCGCTCAGAAATGGCTCTGCCGCTGGCAGTTGGTAGTGAGGTAATTGGCGCGCTAACGGTACAGAGCACCGAACCAGCCGCTTTCTCTGACGACGATATCGCCTCGCTACAAAGTATGGCCGATCAACTCGCCTTAGCCATCCGTAATGCCCGCTTGTATCAACAAAATACAGAACTCTTCCGGCAAGCGGCACGCCGCGCAACTCTGCTGCAAGCCGGGGCAATTGTGAGTCGAAATATCACCTCAATTCTCGATCTGGATGAACTTTTGTCCGGCACTGTTGACATTATCTGTGAAGAACACGGGTTTTACTATGCCGGCATCTTTTTGGTCGATGAGACAGCCGATGAGCAAGGGCGTCTTTGGGCTGGTCTAAGAGCGGGGCGCGGCGAGGCCGGTCGAAAAATGCTCGAGAATGGCCACAGGTTAGAGGTAGGCGGCAATTCGATGGTCGGTGCTGCCGTAAAGCTGGGTGAAGCGCGTATCTCGTTGGCTGTTGACGAAGAGCAGGTCTGGTATCCAAATCCCTTACTACCCGAAACTCGCTCGGAGATGGCCCTGCCGTTGAGTATCAAAGGTAAGGTTATCGGCGCTCTGACCGTTCAGAGTGAACAAGAAGCTGCGTTTTCTGAGGAAGATATCTCTTCTTTGCAAATGATGGCCGACCAATTAGCCGTAGCTATCAACAATGCGCGTCTGCTGCAAGATTTAGAAACAGCCAACCAAGAATTAGTCCGCACCAAAACCTTCGAGTCGATTGCGACGGCAACCGGCGAGACTATCCATTGGGTCGGCAACAAGGCCACGCCAATTCCCGGCTGTTCGCGTCGGGTGCGTGAGGATTTCAGCCGCTTTGTAGTTCTTGCCGGCAGACTCCTGTCCCGGTCTAATGAGACAATCAGAAGCACCGCTCCGGCTCAATTGATTCTGGAGGCCGGAGAAACATTGATACGGGAATTACCGAATTTAGTCGAGTCAATCGGCAAACTCGAGGACAAACCCTACGAAAAATTACGCCCGGTGCTGGACTCTGCCTCGGTGCTAGAAGACCTGGACATTATCGAGGAAAGTGCCAATACTATTCTGCGTATTAAAGAGGATTTGATAGGACCTGCTCGCCAGCAAAAACTTCAAGTGGCAAATATTGTTGAAGTTGTAAATGAAAGCATTAAAAACTTTGCCCTGGCACCCGGTACGGTGTCGTACAACATCGACGGCGTCATCCCCGCGGTCAGAATTGATCCGGTCCAAATGGAGCGAATCATTATCAATTTGGTAAAAAATGCACTTGAAGCCATGGATAATCAACCGGCCCCCCATATCTGGGTAACGATCCGCCAGGCTGGCGATGCGTTTGTCATCGTCGACATTACCGATAATGGCAACGGCATTCCAGAAGAAGAATTGACTAAAATCTGGTTAACCTTTCATACAACCAAAGGCGGAAAAGGCGGAACCGGCCTGGGTTTACCGGCCTGCTTACAAAGAATGGAACGAATGGGCGGCAAAATTAGCGTTACCAGCGATGAAGGCGTAGGTTCGACGTTTACCCTGCACGTTCCTATTTACCGGTAAAGGACAGCTGACAAACTGCCTGGTTAAACTTTCCTATCTGCTGTGTTCTGCATAAGTTTTATGCTCTAAATTGGAGCCTTTGCGCCTTGAGTTGAGACGAGGCTATGATAATAATCCAGACGCATACATAATCTATCGCTAACAAGGTATCTCACAGTTTTCAAGTATTATTTCACACTAACCACACGCGTTCTGCGTTCGGCGGACGTAAAGAATTCAACTAGCTACAGGCACTTTCTCGGAAAGCTCTATAAATTCTCCAGAGGTTTAAAGAGTATGGACCCAGCAGAAATCGAAGCGAACATCAGCCTAGAGCACGCCTTGCGCCGGGCTAAACTGTTAGCCGCGGCGGCCAAAGTCAGCCAACATATCACTCAAATTATGGATATTGATGAACTCCTGCCCAAAACCGTAGATATCATCTGCGAAACTTACGATTTTTACTATGCGGGCGTGTTCCTTGTTGACGAGGGCGGTGAATTTGCGGTTCTGAAGGCAGGCCGAGGGGAACCGGGCCGGATTATGATCGAAAATCATCACAAACTTGCCGTGGGAGGCAACTCGATGATTGGTGCGTGTACCGCTTTTAACGAGGCCCGCATTTCACTGGATGTGGATACGGAAAGGGTGTGGTATCCTAATCCCGTTCTGCCGGATACTCGCTCGGAGATGGCTTTGCCGTTAGCTATTGGCGATAAAGTCATCGGCGCTGTCAGCGTGCAAAGTGTCGAAAGCGCTGCCTTTTCGGAGGAAGATATTTCGTCACTCCAGACTATGGCGAATCAACTGGGTATCGCCATTGAAAATGCCCGCCAGCGCCGTGAACTGGATCAAGCGCAGGCCGAGTTATTAAGAACTAAAACGTTTGAGGCAATCGCTACCGCCACCGGCAATGCCATCCATTGGATTGGTAACAAGGCTGAACCGATTGGGAGTTCATCCCAACGTATTCGCCATGATCTGCGACTCTTGATCACGGCCCTGACCAATATAGTTCGTCGTGCCCAACAAGCGGATAAAGGGCTGGCAGATCACCCGTTTGTTCAACTGTTAGAAAAAGAGGCAGCATCCATACAACGCGATAACTCTTTCCTACTCGACGACATCCCCACGCTCGAGACCCTTCCGCTTGATAAGCTCGAACGACGTGTTAGCTTGGCTTCCATTCTGGAAGACTTGGATATTATCGAAGAGGCTGGCCGGCTGATTATGGCCATAAAGGAAGAGTATATTGGCCCTGCCCGCGAACACGCCCCGCGCCCAACGATGATCGAGGACGTAATTAAAGATGCGATATCTGAACTAAACATGCCACCGGCCTTGGTCAGGCTTGAGGTGACAGCTGGCGTATCGGCGGTTCTGGCCGATCCCGTCCAACTCAATCGAGTCTGCACAAACCTGATCAAAAATGCTTACGAGGCTATGGGCACCCAGCCACAACCACAAATTAGCGTAACCGTATGCCAAGATCGCAACGGTGACTATGTTCGGGTGGATGTAACCGATAATGGAACTGGCATCGCGGAGGCCGATCTTGAAAAAATATGGGTGGCGTTCTACACCACCAAAGGTTCAAAAGGGCATGCCGGGCTCGGTTTGTCGGC
>JBFGLD010000552.1:0-4874 GCA_041576335.1 Anaerolineae bacterium
ACGACAATCGCCCAGCCATCGGCACCCTCGACGGCTTGGCCTATATGAGCGTGGGTGTTTTTGAGTGGCCCGCCGGTAGTCCTGTCGATCTTAACTACGATTACGAAGCCATTCATTGGCTGCAAGACAACGTCAGGGGTACCCCCATCATTGCCGAAGCCAAAATTGGCTATTATCGAGAAGGCGGTATGCGCGTGGCGGCCTACACCGGCTTGCCTTCTGTACTGGGCGGCTTGCACCAAAATGAACAGCGTTATGCTTGGCAGATCAGCGCCCGCGACGTGGTCGTCAACGAATTCTGGACGACGCCTGATCCAACTCGCACGTTAGAGATCATTGACCAACTCAACATCAGCTACATCTACCTCGGGCAGGTTGAACGCATAACTTATGGTGACCAGATTGAGGCAAAATTTGAGGAACTTCGCCGGCAGGGCGCGCTGGAGTTGGTATTTAAAAACGAAAAGACAAAGATTTATAGCCGTAGTTTGTAGTCCGACTCCAAAGGGAGCCATAGACGATTGATATTATCATATACGAATTGGCATTTTATCTAGATTCTCGTCAGAATTTTTTGCGTCTTTACGACTTCCTGAGAGAATATAATGTTGAATATCCAAATCGATTTTGGCAAAACAGCTCACGATTACAGTAGGCACCGGGCCGGTTTCCCAGAGGCATTTTTTGAGCGTTTGACTGCCTTTGGCATTGGCGTACCGGGGCAGTATGTACTCGACCTGGGCACCGGCACCGGAACGATGGCCCGTGGCCTGGCCTGGCGTGGCTGTTGCGTCGTCGGGCTGGATTTGGCCGGAGCGCTGATGGCCAAGGCCAAACAACTTGATCGACGAGCTGGAGTAACCGTTAATCATATCAATGCCACAGCCGAAAGAACTGGCCTTGCTGCGACCAGCTTTGATGTAGTAACCGCCGGCCAGTGCTGGCATTGGTTCGACCGGCCAAGAGCAACCCAAGAAGTACGGCGCTTGTTGCGACCAGGCGGTTGGCTGGTCATCGCTCACTACGATTGGTTGCCCTTACGCAACACCGTTGTCGAAGCTACCGAACGGTTAATTGAGCAACACAATCCCAACTGGCATATGGGCCGCGGAACCGGCCTCTATCCCGCCTGGTTGACCGATGTGGCGATTGCCGGTTTTCTCAACCCTGAAACCTTCTCGTTCGACGCGGCGGTGGCTTACAGTCACGAAGGATGGCGGGGTCGTATCCGGGCCAGCGCCGGTGTGGCAGCCAGTTTGCCGCCTGAGCAAGTGACCCGGTTTGATCGGGCGCTGTCACATCTGCTGGCAGAACGATTTCCAGCAGAGCCATTGTCCGTACCTCATCGCGTTTTCGCCGTTGTGTGCCGGCAGCCGTCTTGAACAAAAGGTGAAAATATAGGATAAATCCATGCTGAACATTGAACGTCCCGACCTGAGTCAAATCGACCCGGCCGTCCGGGTTTATATCGAAGCCCTAGAAGCCGAGTTGGACCGACTACTTAACACGAAAGGTCGCGCCGGGCAAACCGGGCGCAATGACCTACCGCTGGAACCCAGCGAGCCGCCCACTACCTTCAACGTTATTACGATTAGCGCCAAAGGTTTAATTAAGCGAACACCGCGCCACCTGTATACACGGCAGCGGCGGGGGGGCATGGGCATTTTCGACCTGGAGACATCTGAACAGGACTGGCCCGCCGTTCTATCTATTGCCGACATTGAGGAAACACTTCTCTTCATTACGAGCCGCGCCCGCGTTTTTCGCTTGCCGGTAAAAAATCTACCGGAGACGCCGGTGCGTGGTCGGGGGAAGGCGCTGACTGAGTGGCTCCCCCTTCAACCCGACGAACATCCGGCCGTTGTGCTGCCCTATCAAACCAGTGGTTACGTAGTTCTGGTTACCGAGCGCGGGCATGTGCGGCGCTTCAGGTACCACCTATTCAAAGAAACGATGCACGCCGGAACGCTTCTTTTTGAACCAAAAGAAATTGGCGCTCCGGCAGCAGCCTGTTGGAGCGCCGGGGAGGGTGACTTATTCATCGCAACCCGCCAGGGAAAAGCCATTCGCTTTGCAGAACTGCTGGTGCCATCTCGCGGCTGCTTGGGTATTCGCCTGGCTGCCGGCGACACGGTGGTTTCGATTGCAGCTGCAGATGAGGACAGTGGCGTTTTTCTGCTTAGTGCCGACGGCAAAGGGGTAGTGCGCTTGATGGCCGGCTTCAGCCCCAATAAAGTCCCCGGCTCCGGAGGAAAAATCGCGCTCAAAACCGATCATCTGGTCGGTGCTCTGACGGTCGACCAAATCAGCGATATCCTTATGATTTCCCAGCTCAGCAAAATTATCCGCTTCCAGGCTGCCGATGTGTCGACTACCGAGGGCACTGTTCAAGGCGTTAATTGTATCTCGCTGCGTAATGATAGAGTCGTGGCGATGACCGGAATCCTTAACCCGCATGCCGCCCCTACAACTGAGGCGGCTTCATAGAAGGAGTTTAATATGCTATCAACGGACAACACGATTCTGCTTGTTATCGACATACAGGGTAAACTGGCTCAAATTATCCACGAGAAGGATGCCGTCGTGGCCAACACAGAGCGGATGATCAAAGGAGCGCAGATACTTGGTATTCCCGTTTTGTGGACAGAGCAGGTGCCGGAAAAATTAGGGCCAACGGTGCCTGAAATCGCCGTACTGCTGGCGAATGCCGGCCAACCTATCGGTAAAGCCAGCTTTAGCTGCTGCGGCGTTGTACCATTCATGGAGTCCTTAAAAGTGTTGGGCCGAAAACAGATTTTAGTGACCGGCATTGAAACGCATATTTGTGTCTATCAGACCACCCTCGACCTGCTCAACCTGGATTACGAAGTCCAAATCATAGCTGATGCCGTCTCTTCCAGAACTTCGGAAAATAAAGCAGTGGCCTTGGAACGCATGAAAGATGCGGGCGCAACGCTGACCAGTACTGAGATGGCCCTGTTTGAACTGCTACGGGTAGCCGATGGGGACAAGTTCAGGGCGATTAGCAAGCTTGTCAAATAGGGAGACCCCTGTGGACGAACTACACGAAAAATATGCCCCCATTCTGCGTTACGCCAGCGGTGAGCGCTTCTTCCCTATGCGAGTCGACGATTTGCTTCAATTCAGTGCGTTATACAAAAAAGACCAACTAAACCCGCTTGTTGGTCGTGGGCAGCTTAAGCCCGAACATCTGGCTCGTGTGTCCCGATCGCCGCAGATTTTCTTGCGTTCGGTGAATGTTGGTCCACTTCGCGGCTCCGATGTGATTAAAAACTGGAGTGCCGAAACTATAGAACTAATCTATCACTGGTCGCAAGCAACGATTTCTCAATGGACTGAGGCCTTAGCCAAGAAAGCGTACAGCTGGTTCAGCCCTAAAACGCAGGGGGCGACGTCCCTGTTTTGGTGGAATGAGCTCCTGGCTCCGCTGTTGGAGGGCGCCCTGGAGAGCAGCAAGTCCGGTGAACTGCCTCGCTTTATCCTGCCGGCCGAAACCCGCAACGACGCAATTGAAAAATACGAACGCCTTACGCACCACAAGAAAAATTATGCCTATTACCATCGCACTGTACACGACGGCAATTACCATTGCCTACAATTTTGGTTTTTCTACAGCTACAACGATTGGGCGCAGAGTTTTGGCGGATTTAACGATCACGAGGGGGATTGGGAAGGGATGATGATTTTTTTTCGGAATGACTCACTAGGCCGGCCGCAAGAGCCACCCGCTTACATAACGTATGTCGGTCATCACTCCCGCATAACCAAACCTTGGCATCACCAGGATGTAGAAAAATTCGGGACTCATCCGGTTGGTTACGTCGCAGCTGGCTCACATGCGATCTATCCCGAAAACAAACCCTACTCGCTGCTGGCGCTGTATGGACTGGTCGACTATGCCACCGGCGACGGGCTGACAATTGATCATAATGACTGGATTTATCGCCCTGCATTGGATGAAGCACCGTGGGTAACGGCCTTCCGTGGTTCGTGGGGAACACGCTATTGGCTATCGCTCGAGCGGGTCCAATGGTATTTGCGACTCGCCACCATTGCCACGCCGCTTAGTTGGCTGACAGCCCATCCTGTCAACCGAGAAATGAATCTTCCCGGTGTCAGCGCTCCGTACGGGCCAAGGCTGGGGGATACAGGCTTGCAGCGTCCCCAGTGGGCCGGACCGGTGGCCTGGGCAGAGGTTCCGCAGTCGTGATTGGGCAGGCAGCTAAAGATATGATTTTTTAGCTAAATTCATTGACCTGTCGATTTTTAAGGTGAATCTTGGCCATCGAAAGACTCCTTCGATTAAGGACTGGCTAGCTTGGACATTTTTCCAATTTTTATCTGGTGGCTTATTATTACAATATTTGGCCTCATCGGCTGGCCGCTCGCTTTTAGCCTATTACGCTTTCTGCCAGATCGAGGTTTTTCTGTGGCGCGGCCGCTCGCTTTACTGCTAAGTGGTTATATTATTTGGCTGGGCGGCTCATTTCAGCTGCTCCAAAACAGCGTCGGCGGCGCGCTCGTAGCCTTAAGCTTGGTGCTGGCCGCCGGTTTGACCTGGCGCAGACAGCAATCTCTGGCCGGCGATACGGCCACGATGCTGACCTGGCTCAAGCGCGAGTGGCGCTATGTCTTGACGGTTGAACTTCTCTTCCACCTGGCTTTCGTAGGCTGGACGTTGTTCAAAGCCTACAATCCTAACATTGAAACCGCCGGCGGTGAAAAATGGATGGAGATCGCTTTTATCAATGGTACGTTGCGCAGCGATTACTTTCCCCCGCAGGACCCCTGGCTCTCAGGTTTTGGCATCAGTTACTATTACTTCGGCTACGTTCTCATGGCTATGGCAACCC
>JBFGLD010000553.1:0-4874 GCA_041576335.1 Anaerolineae bacterium
GCGTTTGAACTATGGGCCTTTAAGACACCTGGCTTTTCAACCGTTAAGCGGGATTCCGGCCTCAACCGAACTCGTTGCCCTGACCGACACTCTAACCGAGCAATCGGAGCAACGCGCCGGCGATAGTAAGCTCTTGGATGTAACCCTGGCCGGCGTTAACAGTTTGGCGCTACAGTGGCAACTGCGAGATTATAAGTATCTTAACCAAAATCCTATCACTGAAGGAGCACTCAGTACGACCATTATTACCCCCGCCGAGACTGACTTAAATATTGGCGAGAGCTATATTGGTCAAGATTTTGCGCTGGATGCGATTTGGTCTCCGGTAGGTCTTCAGCCTAAGGAACTAATTAACTGGCTCATTTATCGTTACAGTGATCAGCCGCTGCAAGGCAACAAAGTTATTCTATGGATGCGACTTGATCCGAGTAAAATCTTTTAAAGAATGTGTAACTTAATTTTAAGAGTCTTGGGCTACTATTGAACCGTAATAGGTGAGGCCGCATCTGTCAAGGGGCGCGCCGGCACCTAACGCGATTCAACCACCATATAGTCACAAATTTCGTTTTTGGCAACCTTTGGATGTTGCAGCGTAACGAGTTATTCATTAGACAGGGGAGTAAGCAAATTGGCAGTAAAGGGTGACACAATCCAAACGAAAACCGGCCTCAGTACGCCAGTCCTGAGCATCTTAACGCTAAATTGGGAAATCGTCTTGTACGCGGCTCTATTTATAATTGCCTTTTCCACCCGCTTTTATGATTTAGGGGCACGTGTGATGAGCCACGATGAGAGCTTACATACGGTTTATTCGTGGAACCTTTATGCCGGCCGCGGTTACCAACACGACCCGCTGATGCACGGCCCGTTCCTATTCCACATCAATGCCTTGATGTATTTCCTATTTGGTGATAATGACTTCACCGCTCGTATCTCGGTGGCTCTATTTGGCACCGTTCTCATCATTTTGCCCTACTGGTTTCGGCCCTGGTTAGGGCGTGTGGGCGCCCTGGCCGCCTCAGTTATGCTGCTAATGTCGCCCGGGATACTCTACTACAGCAGCTACATTCGCAACGAGTCTTATGTGAATGTGTGGACGGTATTAATGGTGTTATCCTTTTTTCAGTTTATGCGCACCCATTCCAGTCGCTGGTTGTATATTGGGGCAGCCACCATATCCCTCATGTTATCTACCAAAGAAGTGGCCTATATTCATGGTTTCATCGGTATTTCTTTCATTTTGGTGGCCTGGATGTGGGAGAACGTTTCTAATCCCCGCTATCGCCGGATCGCCATTGGCTCAGCCAGCGCCATTCTAATATTAGGCTTGGCCGTCGCTTATCTGTCGACCCAACCCGGACTGTTCTCCGCCACGGCACCGGCCAGCGAAACGCAGACCAGTCTACTTGAGGAATCCTTGGGGCTTGCAATCAAATTTTCGGGGCTAATCATCGGCGTGGTCATTATCTGGCTCGGTACCGATAAAGAGAAACAACCGGTTACCTCCGCCTTGCTGAGCCTACAGGAACGCCTGCCTGACCTCGTCAAGGCGGTACTACTTGCGGTCGTAATCTTTGTGGTACTCCATACCACCCTTTTTTCAAACATTCGCGGCTTGGTTAGCGGCACCTACGGCGCAGTCTCGTACTGGTTAGCCCAGCAAGAAGTGCAGCGAGGCAGCCAGCCCTGGTATTACTATTTTTTCCTGATTCCGCTGTACGAATTTTTACCGGTGCTGGTCGGGCTAATCGGGGGCCTGTTCTACATTTTGCGCCGTAAAGCCTTTCCGGCATTTGCTGATACCGAGCTTTCCGAATCGTCACCGTCTGCATCCAAGGCGGAGGAAAGACCGGCTCCAACCATTTGGCCGTCTGACGGCGGTATGTTTGCGGCCTTTACCATTTATTGGACCCTAAACTCCTTTACTATTTACAGTTGGGCCGGCGAAAAAATGCCGTGGCTGTCAGTTCATATGACGCTGCCGCTCATTTTCCTTTCAGCACACGTGATTCAAGCGGTACTCGGCCGTTTTAACTGGTCAGAAGCGCGCAAAAAAGGTGGTTTTATCTTTGGGGTTGGCTTGTTGTTGCTCATTCCGGCCCTGGCTGCCTTAATTTCAGCCCGCCCGTTTCAAAGCCAATCGCTTCAATCCATCAGTGAGACATCTCAGTTTATTGCGGCTCTAATCACCTTAGGCGTGTTAGGGTATGTTCTCTGGCGCTATGCCAAACAGTTGGGCTCGGCTCTGGCAAAACGCACGGCCTTTGTCGTGTCGCTCCTGGTTCTCAGCCTATTGACTATTCGTTTCGCCTGGCTGCTGACCTATGTCAATTACGATTATGTGAATGAGTTTCTGGTCTATGCCCATGCCTCTCCGGATGTAAAGCTAGCCCTTGAACAAATCGACGATATCTCGCGCCGCACGGTGGGCGACAAAATGATTAAGGTCGCTTACGATAACGACTCGACCTGGCCTATGGAGTGGTACCTGCGCGAGTACCCAAACCGGGCCTACTACGGCGAGAATCCAACCCGCGACGCGCTTGACGCACCGATTGTGATCGTGGGGTCCGCTAACGAAACAAAAGTTAAGCCTTTTTTGGGTGACAACTATATTCGCTTTCGATATCGCCTAGTGTGGTGGCCAATTGAAGATTATAAAAATCAATCGCTGCCAAAGCTGTGGCAAAATTACGTTACCGGCCCCCCGCCAGAGGATCCCCTGGCTGACACCGCTGAAGCTCAGGCTGCTCGCCGTGAGATCGCTCGTCAAAACCGGGAGAAATTGTGGAAAATTATCTTCTATCGCGACTACGAAGATTACGACTTGAATGAATGGCCTTTTGTACACCGTTTTTTCCTATTTGTACGTAAGGATGTGGCCAACGAGGTCTGGAACTACCAAAGCGGTCCAGTCGAATTAACCCGAGCCGCCAGCCTGGACCCCTATGAGGGCAAACGCACCGAGCTTGAAGCGATCAAGCTTTGGGGCAGCACCGGCTCAGGCGACGGGCAATTCGCCACACCGCGCAGCCTGGCGGTTGGGCCGGATGGCTCGATCTACGTCGCTGATAGCGGCAATCATCGCATCCAGATATTTGACCAGGAGGGTAATTTTCTTCGCAAATGGGGCAGCGAAGGCGCAGGGCCCGGTCAATTTAATGAGCCGTGGGGCATCGCGGTAGGGCAAGACGGCACGGTCTATGTCGCGGACACTTGGAATCATCGCATCCAGGCCTTCAGCTCAACCGGCGAATTTCTGTGGCAAACAGGCACCTTCTTCAACGCCCAGGGGGATGCCCAGGCTGCTCCCGGCAGTTTCTGGGGGCCGCGTGATCTCGCCGTTGATCAGGAAGGCAATCTGTATGTAACTGACACAGGTAACAAGCGTGTTCAGAAACTTACACCCAACGGCGAATTTATCCAGACGTGGGGCGGTGGGGGCATTATCCCTGGCGCCTTCGAAGAACCGGTCGGAATTGCCGTAGACAGCCAGGGAAACGTCTACGTAGCCGATACCTGGAACCGGCGCATTCAAAAATTCGACTCCAACTTTAATCCACTCATTCAGTGGAACGTGGTTGGCTGGGACAGTGAAAGTGTGGTCAACAAGCCGTACATTGCCATTGATGGTCAAAATCGGATTTTCATCAGCGATCCGGAGGGTTATCGCTTTATCGCTTACGACAGCAGCGGCGGAATTCTCGCGACTTGGGGCCAGTATGGTCAAGACCTGTCCTCGGTGGCCCTGCCGCTGGGTCTCGAATTCGACAGCGAAGGTAATCTTTGGGTTGCCGACTCAGATAATAACCGGGTCATAAAATTTACAGTGCCGGACGTGTTGCTCCAGCCGTCAGATAACGGAAGCGAGTAGCCTTCTATACTTTGAGGCAGTTAAACAATGGTCGATATTAACCAAGTCGCATTATTCAGAGTAAAAGTCATTCTGGCCGGTGATGGAGCTGTCGGAAAAACCAGCTTACTAACCCGTTATGTCTCCGGCAAATTTGTAGAAGAGCACAAAATGACGATAGGCATGGACTCTCACAGTAAACTTACGCGCGTGCCGGGCTTGGGGCCGGTGAAGATCCATACCTGGGATTTGGCCGGTCAGCCGCAGTGGTCTGCTGTTCGGGAGAGCTTTTATATGGGATCACATGCCATGGCCTTGGTCTATGATGTAAATCAACTCGAAACGATTAGACACTTGCCGGATTGGGTCACCGAATGTCGCAGTAAAGTTCCCAATATTCCGGTACTGGTAGTAGGCAACAAGATAGACCTACCCTTCCGCGTGCCCTCTCTAAAAATCGCCAAATGGGCACGAGATAACCATTATGAATATATTGATACCAGCCCCAAGACAGGACATAATGTTGAAGCCATGTTTGAAAAGTTAGGCATGCTGGGTGTTAAATTTGCGTTGAAGAGCCGCTAGGCGATGAAAGGAATCGCGCCAGTAAGTCGGCATCTATGTTTCCACCCGATACAATAACCCCAACCTTTGAGCCGGATGGGCCAACCATCTTTTGCAAGACAGCTGCGGCTGCAACGGCACCGGTGGGTTCGACCAAAATTTTCATACGAAGTAATAATAGCTTTACCGCCTCAATTACTTGGTCGTCGCTAACGAGTAGAATTTTTTTTACTTTTTCTCGAATAACCGGGTATGTCAGCTCGCCCGGCTGCTGGGTCCGCATGCCGTCGGCAATCGTCTGTGGGGGAGGGATCTTTATCCGTTCATTCTTTCGAAAGGATTGCCACCAATCATCAGAACCTTCAGTTTCAACCCCAAAAATGCGAATATTCGGGTTGAGCGCTTTCGCTGCCGTAGCGCAGCCACTGAGCAAACCGCCCCCACCGACCGGCCCCAC
>JBFGLD010000554.1:0-4871 GCA_041576335.1 Anaerolineae bacterium
ACCTGATTTTTTGGGATGACCCCTGCTTTGACCGAGTCGACAACACCTCTTGCCACAGCCGCTTGAGCCGGACCGAACATCTGCACGGCCTGTTTCGCGCCCTTGATCGTAACTTTGTTGGTCATAATCGTGTCAGGCTTGGCCGGTAGATTTGGCGTGATCAGGGCCAGCAGCGATGTGAATCCATCGGTCTGGTTTACTAAAGATGCCGCGAAGGCTTGCCCAACCGGACCATCTTTTGGACCGATTACAATATCGATGTGGGCTACCTCGTTGCCGTCACCAAGTAGACATTCCCCTACCATTATTGCGTTACTCATAAAGTTCTCTCCTCTGCAAATGGGCCGATAGGCCGGGGGGCTTGGGGGAACACCCCCAAAATCTCCCCATTTTCATTGTTTGTGGCGTGCGTCACACGCTCGTAACGACTCCTTTGAGTATAGTAAAATTTCGGGTAGATGCAGACTTCGCCAACCAGCCCGGAAACAAACAGCTTGGCTCAAGAAGGTTTGACTAAAATTTGGGTAAATAGGAGGCTTGAGACGTACAATTTATACTCGAATCGGCTGAACTTGTCAAATCCGGCGGCGCCGGGGGCCCAGCGCCGTCCAGACAGGCCGACATCGAGGTCGGTGACGAGGGTGTTGAGAGCGTCACACCTGCGCTTCTTTAATAATGCGAAGGGGGAACTATCGTTGATTATTCCGGGGGGCGGCTCGTCTCTTCAAAACGACCCACTTTGCCGACCGGAACGCTTGAAAGCTGCCGGAGTGCACCCCGCCCCAGCGAGATTGGCTCATGCTCGCAGATGAAGACCCGGGCCAACTGGCGCACCTCGTCTCCTTCGACAACCCACTTATCCGTTGAGCCGCACAAATGGCAGGGGATTGGCATACCCGTTACCCGATCGTGAATCCGAAAGGTAACGCTTACCGGATCGGGCTCCCACTGGCCCTCACCCACCCAACCATCGTACATCCGCTCCAACGGTGTTTTGCGGCTCTCCCAGGCCGTGTAAGCAATTGAATCGAAATCTTGTTCAAAATTTTGTAGCATCTTTATGCACCTCTTCGAGTAGATCTGATTAGAAAATCGGATAGCCCTGTGCCGCAGCACAGAAAACCTTTTACGCTTATAGCCACTTTAACATAAAACTACGTCATTTTGCATAAAGTTAGAGTGAAATCTACATAAATAAAAAGTAAAAGTCTGTTAATCCAAAAAGCGCAGGCCAAAAATCGTAAAGGACGCAGCTTAACGCTGCGCTGCTAGAAATGCCTGAACTTGTTCATCAGTGGGCAAAGCGTTACGAGCACTATATCCCTGAATGGTCAGGGCCGCAGCGGCGCTGGCGTAACGAAGCCCCTGCTCAAGGGGGACACGGCGCAAATAAGCCGTCAAAAATGCGGCAGCAAAGCAGTCGCCGGCGCCGGTTGTATCAACGACCGGTACGGTAAAGGCCGGCGATTTCACCACGCCTTGCGCATCACAGGCCAGAGCCCCCTTAGCCCCACGGGTAATGACCACCAAGTCAGGGCCCAGGACCCGCAGATTTTGGACCGCCTGCTCGTAATCGGCAGTGGGGAGCGTGTCTTCCTTGAGAAAGGCGATTTCTACCAGGGACAGCACGCGGCTGAGTTCAGCGTTGGTTAGCTCGGCAACAGGCTCAATATCGGTACACAACACGCCACCGGCAGCGTGTACAACTTCAGCTACGCGCTCCAGCTGGTCAATATCATAAGGGGGCACATAAACCAATCGTGAGTCGCTCACGTAAGCAGTTAAGGGTGGGGCAAGGTTGAGGATATCAAACGAGGTTGGAACAATAATAATCGCCTTCTCTCCGGAAGGATCGATCAAGATAGTGGTGTAGTTCGTGGCAGTGTCGGGCTGCACCACGACGTGGGTGGTGTCCACGCCGAAACGCTGTAGATCAGCCCGTACGAGTTGACCGTCGGCATCATTGCCGACCCAACTGACCATCCCTGTCCGCAGCCCAAGACGACTGGCCGCGCAGGCGATGTTACCACCCGTCCCGCCCGGGAATTTTCCGACGGGTTCAGCCAGGACTTTCTGATCGTGACTGGGCAAAGCGGAAACGTTCAGCAGGATATCCACCCACGACTTGTCAATAGCGACTAAATCAAAGGATGGTTGCGGTACGATTTTTGTTTTTCCTATTTATTCAGCCGGACGCCCGGTTTCTTCGAATCGGCCCACTCGGCGGACCGGAACACTCGAGATCTGTCGCATCCCGGCGCGCACGGCCAAGATTGGCTCGTGCTCGCATATGAAAACGCGGGCAATCTGGCGTACCTCGTCGCCTTCCACAACCCATTGATCGGTTGCGTCGCACAGATGACAGGCGATTGGCAATCCGGAGACGCGATCAAAGATGCGAAAAGTAACCGGCAACGGGGTGGGCTCCCACCGGCCCTCGCCAACCCAACGATCGTACATGCGCTCCAGCGGCGACTTCTGCCGCTCCCACGCTTCGGCCGCGATCTTCTCAAAATCTCGTTCTAAATCAGTGTGGAAAGTCATATGCTGCTCCTCATACTTGTGCAACTTACACCATTTTAACCCAAAATTTATCTGGATCAAGTAAGCTTTCTTCCGAACTCATCTGCGCCGTCAGATAACAAAGCCCCTGAGCACTGATTCTTGTGAAGAATCTTCGCTCAAGGGCTTCACGGCCGCATCAAATATGATTCGATTTTGTAAGTGATACAATAACATATTTTGCCTTACTTGTCAATACGTATTTTGATGCGGGTGTGTCCAAGATTTAGGCGAGTTTCAGAAATCCAGAGTGGCCCAGTCTTCAAGAGATATGTATCGGCGTAAAAGAACGCTTATTTCCAGACCGGGCCACTCTTTTCCAAAAATTTGGGACAGACCCTTTTGACTCCAGCCGGATGATTGTGCTAAAATCAGGGTGACCGCTCGTGTACTAAATCCGCTTCAGATCATTGTAATATGCCTACTAAGGAAAGGAGTTGTTCATGTGTATTTGTGCTGCCCCCCGCACGCCGTTTGAAGGTGTGACCGTCTATGGTCGTGGCGACGCCCGAGATTTTCGGCAGGTGCGGACCTTTTTTGAAGACCGCGGCGTCGTGTTTGATCACGCCGATACCGACCAAAACCGGGACAATGTGGTCCGGATGGTAGCTCTATCGGGCCAAGAGGATGCCGTCGTAATCGAAATAGGTAAAAAGATCTTTATCGGTTTTGCCCCGGACGAGCTTGAAAGCGTACTGCCCTAGCCCCCAACACCCTCTGGCATAGGGTCGTCCCCCATTAAGCGGCGCCGGTATAATCAGCAGCAGCAGTTGACTTTGAAAGGATCAGCGCGCGTGACGCGAGTAATTGGTATTGATCCGGGAACGGTGAGCTTTGATCTTTGTGGCCTGGAAGACGGCCGGATTTTTCTGGACACGACGATCCCCTCGGCTGAAATCGCCGCCAATCCCGGAGCTCTGACCGACGTATTAAAGGCAGCCCAACCCCTTGACCTGGTCATCGGGCCCTCCGGATATGGCTTGCCGTGGATCAGCATTGAAGCCTTCTCAGAGCAAGAACGTTTCTTATTTATCCTGGCCGACGCACGAGAGCGGGAGCAAGTGTCTGTGTTAGGCGGCATGGGTAGAATGATCGCCAGTTTGAAAGCAAGTGGCCTACCCATTCTCTTCATGCCGGGAGTCATCCATCTACCGACCGTACCGGCGTATCGCAAGGCTAACAAGATCGACATGGGCACGGCCGACAAATTATGCTGTCTGGCGTTGGGGATCTTTGATCAGGCGCGCCAACACCGGCTTGCCTATGGCCAAACCAGCTTTATTTATGTTGAAGTGGGTGGGGCCTACACCGCGGTTATGGCTGTCCAGAACGGACAGGTGGTTGACGGCTTAGGCGGCTCGAGCGGCGGGCCGGGCTTCTATGCCCTGGGAGCAATAGACGGTGAATTGGCCTATCTGCTTGGTCGTTTCCCTAAAGAAGTCCTTTTTTCGGGCGGCGTGTCTCACATTGCCGGTCACCCATCCCTTACACCGGAAGAGGCCATGGACCTGGCTGACACCGACCCGGTCGTCCGGCAGGCATGGGAAGCGCTCTTCGAGGGCGTGGCAAAAAGCGTCGCCGCAGAAATGACAATTGTGCCGGAAGCTCGGGAAATTATTTTATCCGGCAGGCTATGTCGCCTGCCCGCCATTCGCGAAGAGCTAACGCATCGCTTGGGCCGGCTCGCGCCGGTGCGCCCCATTACCGGCATCGCCGCCACAGCCAAGGAAGCTGCCCAAGGGGCCGCGCTTATTGCCGATGGTATGGCCGGGGGAGAGTTTGCCAGCCTGGTCGAGACGATGCGCTTGAAGCAGGCCAGGGGAACCGTGCTTGACTACCTTCACGTTAGTGGGACTCGCGAACTTAAGCAGCGGTATCTGAAAACTGCCGCCGATTAGAAATCAACATAGCTTTACTACGCAAACTGCAAATTATCGAACACAAGCTCGTTACTGAGGATGTTGGCCACAATCTCTTCAACCCCGCGAGTTTTGCTCTTAGCCTGGACCGCTGCGACCATCTGGCCGGGGAGTTTTGATGTCAACTCTACCAACAAAATATCTGCTTTGTCTTTGGTCTCCTGTTCGCTTGCCGCGTGATTACTGGAAAAGGTGAGCAGTTCTAAGGCTTGTGCTATTTTATTTTCCTTGATAAGCAGGTTAGCCAGCTCAGTCAAAACATCTAAAATTATCGGGATGGCTTGGATTTCGTGTGAAGATTTCAATGCTTCATACAGATACTTTTTGGCCTCTTGATATTGTTCCAAGGCGCAGGCAAGGCTGCCCAAAGCACTTAATGCGCGGGAGATA
>JBFGLD010000555.1:0-4871 GCA_041576335.1 Anaerolineae bacterium
CCGCCTGCCGGGTAAGTGGGGTTGGCTGCGATATGCCCATTTTGGACTCAGTTTAGGGTTGGTGTTGCTGCTCTGGTACGGCTTTGGCTATGGCGCCGGGGTGATTGGCCACAGCGCCATCTACTGGTTCGTGATTGGCAACCTGGTATATTATCTGATCGGCATTGGGCTGGCCTATGCCCTCAAAGACAATCGAGCCTTTTGCAAGTATGTCTGTCCGGTCAGCGTTCCCCTCAAGCTGACCTCCGGCTTTTCACTACTAAAGATAAAGGGTGACCCCGCCAAGTGTAACGAGTGCAACGCCTGCATAAAAACCTGCCCGATGGACATTCGCATTCCTGAATATATTGTCAACGGCGAGAGGGTTCTGTCGACTGAGTGCAGTCTGTGCCAAACCTGTATCAGTATCTGCCCCAGAGATGCATTGAAGCTATCCTTTGGCCTCGATATGGGCGGCAAAGATCTGCTGCGAGAACAGGGGCAAGCGGTAAGGATTTAGATGAACATCACCGTTGCCACAGTTGGGTCACGGGGCGACATTCAGCCCTACGTCGCCCTGGGCCGGGGGCTTCAAGAAGCTGGCCACCACGTCCAACTGGCGGCTGATACTGAATTTGAGACATTTATCCGCGGTCACGGACTGGGCTTTGCCCCGGTCTACGCCGATCCACGCCAGGCTCTTGAGGAAGATATTCGCCAGATCGGCAGCAATCCTATCCGCTTGCTCAACTGGATTAAGCGAAACTTAAAGCCGATTGCCCGCCAATACGTCGTCGACATCAAGCAGGCCTGCCAAGGGAGCGACGGCATTCTTTACTCGACCCTGGCCTTTTTGTCATATCACGTAGCCGAGGCGATGCAAATGGCAACCGGCGATGAAGCGCTACGTCGGCGTGCGACTGAGTTGGGAAGCAAAATCGGCTCTGAGGCTGGCGTATCAAAGGCGGTCGAGATCATCGAACATTATTTTTCGACCTTTCACAAAAGCGGCAGTAAACATTTAGACGGTTCCCTCGCCGAGAAGGAAAGGTGAGTCGATGAATTACCAGCAATCAAAAATTGGCGATACATTTCAGACATGTGGGCGTGATGATTTGTCGTTATCGCACGTAACTGGTTAACCTAAAATTGACTAAAAACCGTTAACCTGGTATAGTATCGTCATTAGGATGAAGAAAGTATCTGTTTGGTTTCGAAGCGACCGCCAGATCTTTGGTAGTCGCTTTTTTTCTTGCGGTGAACCTCTTTGACCTATAACTCTATTTTATTTCAACATTTGTAGTAATAACAAGGAGAACAACAGTATTATGTCTGAACGAATTATCGGGACCGTCAAGTGGTTCAACGCTAACAAGGGCTACGGGTTCATTGAACACCAGGGGGGGGAAGATGTCTTCGTGCATTACTCGGCCCTCCAGTCTGAGGGCTATCGCTCTTTAGATGAAGGTCAGCGTGTTGAGTTTAGCGTTGAGCGTGGTCCTAAGGGGCTCCAGGCTAGCAACGTTGTAGCCCAGTAATCTCTTGATTAAGGAAACTTCCTATGAATAAGAAACTATACGTGGGTAACCTGAGTTACGAGACAACCGAAGACGAACTGCGCAAGTTGTTTGTCGAGGTTGGGCCGGTAGTATCAACGGCCCTGATTACCGATCGCGCTTCGGGCCGCTCCAAAGGCTTCGGCTTTGTCGAGATGGAAACTGAGCAGGCTGCCCAAGAAGCCATTGAACGACTGAATAATTATGAACTGCATCAGCGCACCATCACCGTTAGTGAAGCACGTCCGCCGCGTGAACGATCCGGCGGTGGCGGTGGCGGGCGGGGTAGATCCTCTCGTGGTGGTGGCGGCGGCCGGCGGGGCTATTAAGCCCTTTTGAGCATCTAGCTGGGATGGTAGTGAAAAAGCGCGGGGAGAAATTCCGCACTTTTGTTTTAGGCTGTATTTTTGGGGTTGAGAAACCTGGATTAACTATCTGGCTGAAACCCTGGCATTGCTGGGGTTTCAGCCTAGTGGGTTTAACTGAATCAGCCCAAATTTTATTTTCGAGGAGACTGTAATGCACTCAATATCTACCCGGCCGGCCACAGCACAACAACCCGCCTGGAAAAGCCTGGCTGCCCAATATCAAACGTCCTCTGTCTGGAAAAGCGTCTGGCAGATAGGCAATTCATTGCTGCCTTTTCTGGTCATCTGGTATCTTATGTATCTCAGCTTGGGGGTCAGTTACGGGTTAAGCCTGCTGCTGTCTTTACCGGCGGCCGGCTTTTTGATGCGGCTTTTTATTATCCAACACGATTGCGGTCACGGTTCATTTTTCAATTCAAGAAAAGCCAATGATTGGGTGGGCATGTTGTGCAGTCTGATTACCTGGACTCCTTATCGTTATTGGCAAAAAGGCCATGCTATTCACCATGCTAATAACGGCAATTTGGAACATCGAGGCATTGGCGACATCTATACTATGACAGTTGATGAATACCTTCAACTTTCCAGCTGGGGGAAATTCAAGTACCGGCTTTATCGCCACCCCCTGATCTTATTTGTCATTGGCTCCACCCTGCTCTTTGTTGTTTTCTACCGATTTCCAACTTCCCAAACCAAAGCCTTGAAAAAGGTTCGGTCCAGTGTCTATTGGACCGATCTGGCGCTGCTATTAATAGTCGGGGGATTGATATGGTTGATTGGATTTAAGGCATTTTTGTTAGTCCACGGCCCGATTATTATCATCGCCTCCACGGTGGGGACCTGGTTATTTTATGTCCAACACCAGTTTGAAGACGCTTATTGGGCCGGCAGCGACTCCTGGGACTACACCTTGGCCGCCTTACAAGGCAGCTCATATTACAAACTGCCCAAAATCTTGCAGTGGTTTACCGGAAATATTGGCTTCCATCACATTCACCACCTCAGCCCCAGAATTCCAAATTATCACTTACAGAAATGTCACGACGAGAATCCGATGTTCCAGGAAACGGTTGTCTTAACCTTACGCTCAAGTCTCAAAAGCATCTATTTAGGCTTGTGGGATGAAGAGCAGAAAAAGCTCATTAGCTTTGACCAGCTCAAGCAGTATCAGCCGGAGATGACCAAGATTGCTTAGCACCTCTATCGCCTGCGCTAGGAGACTCCCATTGGCTGTTGAAAGGCAAAGGCGGACACGGTTTGGGCTCAAGTGCGGCAATGAGGCCAATAATTGACGACATAGCACCTGACCGCCACTTGGAATATTATGTTAGAAAGGTCAACAGGATGACACAAGCAAAAAGCGGTGATACCGTTAAGGTTCATTACACCGGTAAATTCGAAGATGGTACAGAATTTGCCACCTCCATTCAGGACGGCCCTCTGCAATTTACCATCGGCGAAGGCCAGGTCATTTCAGGCCTTGAACAGGCCGTCATAGGGATGAGTCCGGGCGAGGCAAAAACCGCAGAAATCTTGGCAGACCAAGCTTATGGCCCCTACCAGGCGGACAAAGTGGTAGAAGTCAGTCGAAATCGATTTCCACCTCACTTGGAGTTACAGATCGGGTCGGTTCTTAAAATGCGTAAAGCGGGTGGTGAAAAAATCAGACGCATTGTCACGACTCTCTCTGACACCAGCGTAACTCTCGATGCGAATCATCCTTTAGCCGGGGAAGATTTGACTTTTGACCTCCAGCTGATTGAGATCGTTTAACTAGCCCGGGGATAGAATGCAAGAGCACTATGGGTTTACTATCAATTCCCCCAGAATTTCAGTGACCTGGAGCTAAGTACAAACAAATAAGTTATGTCGGGTTATTCGACTAATTTTCCTGGGAAAAAATCGCTTTCATCTATCAAAATTAATGTGTCTGCACTTAGTGCGGGGCGACGATCACCACCCGAAATCCGATCTCTTGTGAGGATCGAACCACCGACCGGCACAGCGGGCATAGCTCATGTAGCCATAGAATGAGCCGCACCGTAACGCCCGACGAACGTCGTCTTCAAGATAATAGGCTTCACGTCGCTCATCTTCTCCAACATCATAGGGGTAGGACTTACCCCATTTGGTGGCGCGCCGCTCTCACGAAACCGTCCATTATTGACAGATCTCCACTTTTTAGCATATTTTGGTGACTGATCTCTTTTCACGCAAATCGAAATGAGTTTTTGCACAGTCTAGGCCTCAAGCCGACCGTCGAGACGCGCGGTTATTATTGTAGTGGCATTGGTAATGAGGTTGGCTCAGGCGGAGAAGTGAATGATTGTGAGTGACGATTTGCCGTTACCCCACGCAACTGGTATAACTATTCGTGTCAGTTAATCGGTTTGGTATCTTTTATCGCTCCGGTTGGAAAAATCGGAGCGGTTTTTTTATGAGTTACATTCCGGGTTCCGATCAAGATCGGACCCAGATCCTCAGTTTTAGGAGTTTTATGTATTTTTCAGAATTAAATTTAAACAAATCCCTGCAAACGGCTGTTCTTGCATTAGGGTACAAAGAAGCGACACCAATCCAGGCTCAAGCAATTCCGCCTGGCCTGGAGAGACACGATATCATCGGTTGTGCCCAAACCGGCACCGGCAAAACAGCGGCCTTTTTGTTGCCGGCTTTGCAGCGGTTGCTACTTGATCAGCGCAAAACAAAAAATCCCAGAGTGGTGGTTTTAGCCCCAACACGCGAACTGGTTATTCAGGTTACCGAGGAAGCCCGAAAATTAGCGGACCGCACCTCGTTACGTGTTGTGGCTATTTACGGTGGGACCAGGATGGGTCCGCAAATTGATAAGCTACGCCGCGGGGTCGATGTGGTTATCGCTACGCCGGGCCGTTTGCAGGATCATATGCGGCGCAAGAATATAAATTTCAAAGAGTTACAGATATTGGTATTGGATGAGGCCGACCGG
>JBFGLD010000556.1:0-4861 GCA_041576335.1 Anaerolineae bacterium
GTTCGTTTGCCTCGGTTTTCTGTTACTCGTCGCACGGCTAAGGCTTTGCCGCTAAACGAGCGGGCCAGGATGTATTGCAAGGCTCTGGCTTTACGCCGTTTCCCGGCCTGAATTGCTTTCACGATACGCACCTGGAGGCGTCGCACGGTTCGATTGACTTTGGCCCAGTTGATGCTGTGCCACGCTATCGGTTGCCGCAGGCTCGCGCCAGTGGTCAGAGCCACTTCCATATCTACGAACTCCTGTTTTTGCGTCGTGCTCAGGTTCTCTCGTGCTAAATGACCCGCCGGAAGTCTGCCCGCTTGCGCGTGGAGCAAAGTCTGAACCCCTATCCGGTCCATTACAAACCGGCCTTCGCTTTTTCCGGCGTCCTTTACCGGCAAACCCATTGGCGTCCCTTGCGGCTCGCTGTCTCTGCTGCCAGAGAGATTTACCGGTTTACCACGTTTCGTATCAGCACCGTTATAGGTGGGTTAGGTTCCGCCTTTTCGCCGGGGGTGCAACATCTGCGACAGGTGATTTTATACTACCTGTACCTGACCCCTTGCCGTCGGGTAGGTCAGGTCCCTTGCGGGAACGCTCAGCACCTTTGGCTTGTTCCGGGTTGATGACCAGCCCAAAAGCTGAGGCTACTTTGTCCCGAAGGCTCCGCACCCTATCAGCGCCCTTGGAGGCGATTTACCTGATAGCGCACGCTCCGGTAGGATACCGGCAGCAGAATACCGGGTTACATCCCGATTCTATTCGGTTGTAACAAATGCTTTCACGACTTCGTGTCGCACCCTAACGCTGCCCGTTAAGCCGGCCGCCTCAGGCGAAACTATCAAAACCGACTCACGCACGCAAGACGACATTCAATAAAAAGCGCGACTCTTGGGGTCGGGGTTAAGCGATTTGTTAGGTTTTGTATCACTATTATGTTCCATCGTGATGACTACATTTCCCTTTTTATGTCCTTTTCTGACATACCGGTGAGCCTCGGCAACTTGTTCCAACGGATAGCGTCTATCTATGGCAGGTTATTACCTATCAACTATTCAAGGGATTCGGAAGGGATAGATCTCGGCCTGCTCCAGCGCGAGGACGTTGTTCCTATACAGATTAGCAACGGCCCTTATGATGATGACTACAAAGAACGCTATGAGGCCTGTACGGTAGTCTATTATCCCGGTGAAGGGAAGTATTATAGGTATCCAATAGATGACATTGTATGCCACAAAGATCAGGTTGAGTGGGTGAGTAAACCTCAGTTTGATTGGAATGGGGTCGGTTGAATTTTCCCTTTGCCAAGCGAACCGCCTGGCCGAATGCCATTCGACACTCGTTCAGTAAACCGCCCCCATAACCGCCATCCCGATAAAGCCCGCAAAGTCTGACAGTACCGAAGTGGATAAGACGACGACTGCAAAAATCAGAGTGGGAAGTCCCAATCCCAGCGTAAGCCAATTATTCCAACGGTTGGTTAAGAAATTCTCCTTTGTCATAGTGTCTCTCAGATAATGATGCCTAGTATCGCTATTAGGTTTTGTCGTTATGTTCCACAGTTATGACGACATTTCCCTTTTTGTGACCTTTGTCTACATATCTGTGGGCTTCGACGATTTGTTCTAACGGATAGCTTCTATCTATAACCGATTTCATCTTTCCCGCTTCGAGAAGTTCTTTAAGTAAGTCTATATCTTCAGTATTTATGTTGCCTCCAGATCCGGAATGTTTTATGACGTCAAGATGGATTCCTGTCTTTTTCAGAAGTTTTTTGCTTCTTGAAGGCGATATCTTGGCTACTGCATCAAAGACAAGATCATAGGTCTCATCGCTTTGGGCAAAATCCTCTTTGGTGTAATCAATTACCTTGTCGGCTCCCAGAGATTTAACCATATCCAAATTCGTGGTACTGCATACTCCGGTGACTTCCGCCCCAAAATACTTAGCAAGCTGTACTGCAAATGTACCTACACTTCCAGAGGCACCATAGATCAGTACTTTTTGTCCTTTCCGGATATTTGCCTTTCTAAGAACAATCAACGCAGTAATTGCTCCATTAGGAACTGCTGCGGCTTCTTCAAAGCTCATATTCGCAGGTTTTATTGCCACCCACCCTTTTTTATCATCAGCTCCTTCTGAAGGCAGACATTTGTACTCAGCATAAGCTCCAAAACTGAAACCACAAGATGCAAAAACCTCGTCACCTTTTTTAAACCGTTTTACATCTTTGCCTATCTCTTCGATTTCACCGGCCAACTCCATCCCCAATATGCTTCTTTTCGGCTTTCTAATGCCTAAAAATATTCTAAAGGGGATCCTTTGCCAGAAAGGGACTCTGAAACCTCGAATTCTCGTATCTCCAATGTGACAAGTCGTTGCATGGATCTTTATCAGTACTTCACCATTCTTGGGAACAGGTTTTTCCACCTCTTGAAGCTTAAGAACTTCCGGCGGGCCATATTTTGTGCATACAATCGCTTTCATGAGTATTCCTCCAAGATTGCTTTGATCGCGCCCGATGGAGATATCTCCCGAAGTAGCCCTATCATAGGCGTGACTTCCACTCTCTACAATGTACTTCGCAGCCAATGAGACTCAGTTTTAGGCCACCCACTTCCATGCATACTAGACAGTCAGTGTATTAAATACAAAGCCCACAATGATCAAAAAATTGTCATATGCTCCGAGGTAAGGCAAGCCAAAGAGATTAAAAACAACAAAGAATATGGGTACGACGATATTTGCCCAGCGAATCGCGGGATGCGTCAACGTCAGGTTCAGCACAACCATAACAATCGGAATCATCATTATAACTGCGATTCCCAACCACATTGCCTGAGTTGGTTGCACACCTCCTCCTGTTCCTGTGATTTTTCCCGGTTCAAAGTCGCCGGTAAATATTCGCAGCACATCCCCCCAAAGATAGGTCAACATTGTAGCTACCCATAATCCTGAAAGTATTATCCTCGTATCTAACAAAATTCAATCTCCTCCTTTATGAATGATAATGAGTAGCTCACTAAATTAAAGTTTCAAAACCTAACGCCCGCAAATCACGCGATTGCGGGCCAGCAAAGATACTTTCGATGCCAACGCGCCACCGCAGGCGAAACCAATTTCTAAAAAACGCAGGGTACCAATTTGCGTGCAACAAGCTCTGCCCCGGCCAGGCATTTCCCCACCTGACAAATTGGCCAGCTTGCCGTCACCACACTTTAACCAGAATCACGGTCAATTCGTTAGGATTGATTTGTTGGGCGGTACCTTGGGGAATAGCGGCCACCAGTTACAAAGACAGGACTAGACTCCGCCGACTAGGCCAAAAAACTCAATGACCACAGGGTTACTCCAACAACAAGCGCAGCACCTCTCTTACGAACAGCTCAGGATTGGTATCCATAGCGATATGTTGCTCTCCAGGAAGGATTACGACCCGACTGTTGGGCAATGCTGCATCAACTAACTCAATTGACTGTCGAGCAAATGGGGGACTGTCGCCACCCAGCAAGAGCATCGTTGATACTTGAAGGCTGGCAAATCTTTCTGCATTGAAACTGTAAGTCCGGTAAATATCCACCTCTCTAGGAATTGTGGGTGCAAGTTGAATGCGTCCCTTCCACATCGGCAACTGGCGATAAGCCGCCAACTCATCCTCCGGCATTTCGACTATCTCTCGAAAGACCACTTCCAAAGCAGCTTCCAATTCACCCTTGTCGAGTAATGCTTGCACCCGATCAAGAATGTTTTGCGGAATTGGGGAAACACCGGTCGGGGCATCTGGCTCATACAGAATGAGCTTGCTGACCTTGTCAGTCAGCAGGGCAGCCTCCAAGCCGCACAAGCCACCGTAGGAATGACCAAGGATGAAGGTCGGTTCACCAATTGCCTCCACTAGCCCAGCCACATCTTCTGCTTCGCGCATAAGGTCATAATCAGGCGCATCACCGCTTGCTCCTCGACCGCGCCGATCAATGGCGTAGACTGTGAACTGTTGCTCAAAGGTCGATGAGACAGAATCCCAACGCCTGTGATCTGCGGTCGTGCCATGCACGAGCAGTAGGGGGCGTCCCGTACCGGCGCGCTGGAAACCGATCACAGTGCCATCCTTAGAGGTGATGTGTTCCATTGCACTTTCCTTTCAGCTCGGTCAAGATATCCAGCCTATTTTTTATGAGAGTGTTTCAATCAAACCGCCTGACTTTGATATAGCGGGACACCCGCCTTATTTTTTTATCGGGCATCCCGATAATACCACACTTCCCTCAGCAATTCCATCATTATCAGGACACCGCGCTATATTTTTATTAGGGTTGATTTCGCGCGTCCTCAATAAAGGCCCGCTGGCCGTTCGCAGCCCGCCGGATGACTAAACCGGTCCCGGCTAAATCCTTTCCAGGAAATTTCAAATTCCCGCCGGAACCTAATTTGCCCTGCCAGCCATTAAATCAAAGCCGGTTGGGCTCCGTTTTTGCGTAACCAAATTACGAGAATTTGGGGTCGGTCTGGCCTATGGGCAATTCAAATTTCTCTAGTAGCCACACAGGACTGAATCATGGCCAGCAGAATTCAAGCAGTCGACCAGTTTCGGCCCAAGTCAAGTTGGGAAAAACAATGGGCTTAGAGCAAATCGTGGATTACATCTCCGGTCGCACCGGCTTTAGCGACGGCGAGATCACGGTGGTGGTAAAAGAGCTGCGCGATGCGATTTTCTTTTTCGCTCTCCCGGGCCAGGGCAGCAAAATCGACGGCTTGGGCACTTTCCATCCCAAAGTCAAGATCGACGGCCGCTTCGACCTGACCCCCCGCCTCGACCTCAAAATCAGACAGCATCTCAACCGCCCCGGTGCCTTTAACGGCGACATCGAAAATCGGGAAA
>JBFGLD010000557.1:0-4856 GCA_041576335.1 Anaerolineae bacterium
GGGACGACCTTGGCCACGAACGCCATCATCGAGCGCAAAGGTGCGCGGACGGCATTGATCACCACCGAGGGCTTTCGCGATGTGCTGCAGCTGGGAACCGAAAGCCGCTTTGAACAATACGACCTCTACCTCGAAAAACCGGAGCCGTTGGTGCCGCGCCGGCTGCGTTTCACTGTGCCGGAACGTATTGGCCCGCAGGGTGATATATTGAACCCGCTGGACGAGGAAGCGGTGATGGCCCAGATCTCCCAACTGCGCCGCGAGGCGGTGGAGAGCGTTGCCGTGGCCTGTTTACATTCTTTTGTCAACCCTATCCACGAACAACGTCTGCGTGAGCTGCTGCTGGCAGCCATGCCTGAGCTTTTCATCAGTTTGTCGTCGGAAGTTTCGCCCGAAATACGGGAGTACGACCGCTTCTCAACTACATGTGCCAATGCCTACATCCAGCCTAAAGTGGCGCGTTATCTTCATCACCTCGAAGCCCGCTTGCGCGCCGAGGGCTTTACCTGCCCCGTTTTTGCCTTCCTCTCCAATGGGGGTATCACCGACGTCGAGACGGCCAGCCGTTTTCCGGTTAGACTTATCGAGTCTGGGCCTGCCGGCGGAGCTATTCTGGCCGGTTACATTGCCCAGGCCTGTGACCTCGACCGGGTAGTATCTTACGATATGGGCGGCACAACCGCCAAACTTTGCCTGATTGACGCGGCTAAACCGCGCACCGCGCGGGCGTTCGAAGTAGCCCGCACCTACCGTTTCAAACGTGGTAGTGGACTGCCCGTGCGCATCCCCGTGATTGAGATGGTTGAAATTGGGGCGGGGGGTGGGTCATTGTGCCGGGTCAATAAACTCGGATTGATTGAGGTAGGGCCCGACAGTGCCGGGTCCGAACCGGGACCTGCATGTTACGACCGGGGCGGATCTCAGGCAACCGTGACCGATGCCAATTTACTCCTGGGACGGATCGATCCGGCTGCGTTTGCCGGCGGCCGCTTGTCGCTGAACGTCGCTGCGGCTCAAGACGCCGTCGAGCGAGACGTGTGTAAGCCGACGTCCTTTACCACAGAAATGTCGGCCTTGGGTATTATTGAAATTGTCGACGAGAATATGGCCAATGCTGCTCGCGAACACGCCGTGGAAAATGGTAAGCGCCTTGAAGGAAGGACATTGATCGCCTTCGGTGGGTCGGCCCCGCTGCATGCGGCGCGCCTGGCCGGCAAGCTTGGCATTCATCAAATCATTATCCCTACCGGGGCGGGCGTTGGCTCAGCAATCGGCTTCTTGCGGGCCCCCGTAGCTTATGAGATTGTTCGCAGCCGCTACCAACGCCTCGGCGCTCTGGACATTACGCTAATCGACGCCATGCTCGACAAAATGAGCGCCGAGGCGCAAACCTTTGTGGCGCGTGCGGCGCCGGGCCGGGCGCTGGTAGTTAGCCGACTGGCCTATATGCGCTACGTGGGCCAGCGGCACGAAATCGCCGTATCACTGTCGCAGGACTCGCTCGAAAGCGGCGACGCTGAAAAACTGCGGGCCACTTTCGAGGCAGCTTATCGGAAGCAGTTCGGACGCACGCTCCCGAAGCTCGAGGTGGAGGTCATGAGCTGGTCGGTAGCGGTCAGTACCGCGCCGGGTCACTTAGAAAAGGTCCCTCCGGTCGAGCTTGTCAGCGGCATCGAGCCGGTTGACACCAGTTCCCTACTTGATCTCGTTCGTGGAGAAGCCGTGGCGGCCAAGCGTTATCGTCGTGGCGATTTGCCGCCCGGTGCACACCTGCGGGGGCCGGCCGTCATAATCGAGGCGGAGACGTCGACCATTATCCCAGCCGAATGGCAAGCGACGGTGAATGGGCTGGGGTATATCGTGCTGCAGCGGCTTTAAGGCCTTCTATGTGAGGAGTAATATGCCCATACCCTTAAATTCTCTTGACCAAATCCGGCTGCAGGTTATGTGGACCCGGCTGGTCGCCGTGGTCGAAGAACAAGCCAGGTCCCTGATGCGAACCGCCTTTAGCGAGACCGTGAGTGAGGCCGGTGACTTGTCGGCGGGCGTGTTCGACACCCGGGGCCGGATGATTGCTCAGGCTGTCACCGGTACGCCGGGGCACGTGAATTCCATGGCCGAAGCCGTGCCCCATTTTATCGCCAAATACCCGGTTAGAAAGATGCGCCCGGGCGACCACTTCATCACCAACGACCCGTGGTTAGCCTCGGGCCACCTGCACGATGTGACCGTCGTCTCGCCGGCTTTCTTTGAGGATGAAGTCGTGGCCCTATTTGCCTGCACCTGCCACCAGGTAGATATTGGCGGGCGAGGTCAAGGGCCGGATGGCCGGTCGATTTACGAGGAGGGGCTGTTTATCCCGATAATGTACCTGGCGCGGGCAGGCGAAGTCAACCAGGATCTGCTCGAGATCGTCCGGGCCAATGTCCGGCAGCCGTACGCGGTTGAGGGGGACCTGTTATCCTATATTACGGCCAACGAGCTGGGGGCTCGCAAGCTGGCGCTGATGCTGGCCGAGGCCGGCAGCATTAGCTTTGAGACGCTGGCGGAGTACATCATCGCACATTCACGCGCCGCGGTCATCGAGGAGATTCGCCAACTGCCGCGGGGAACCTACCGCCAGACGATGACCTTAGACGGTTACGACCGGCCCATTGAACTGGTAGCCAGCCTGACTATCGAGGACGAGCGCATTGTGGTCGATTATTCAGGCAGCTCACCGGCCAGCCCCTATGGCATCAATTTGGTCTTGAATTACACTAAGGCGTACACGGCCTTTGGCGTTCGCGCCGCAATCTGCCCGTCGGTACCTAACAATACCGGTTCGCTAGCACCGATTACGGTTTCCGCACCGGACGGATCAATTCTAAATGTTAAAAAACCCGCGCCGGTCAGTGCCCGGCATATTACCGGCTTATTTCTCCCCGATTTAGTCCTGGGCTGCCTGGCTCAGGCCATACCGGACCGGATTCCGGCGGAGTCGTCCTCGGTATGGGGCATCCAACTGCGCGGCGGACCCGAAGCGAACCGTGCCTTTGGGTTGGATGAAAGCGAGAGCGAAGCCTTTGAAATCTTGTTGTTCAACAGCGGCGGGACCGGAGCCAGGCCGACGAAAGATGGCTTGTCAGTCACGGCTTTTCCCAGCGGCATCAAAGCCCTGCCGGTTGAAGTTGCCGAAATTGCAGCGCCGATTATTGTCTGGAAGAAGGAGTTGAGGCCCGATTCGGGCGGGGCCGGCCGGTGGCGTGGGGGCCTGGGGCAGACGGTTGAGGTGGGGACCGCCAATGGCGCGCCGTTTGCCGTTTTTGCCATGTGGGACCGGGTCAATTATCCCGCTCGCGGTCGGGCCGGTGGCCGGCCGGGCCGCACATTTAGGGCCGGCCTGTCAGATGGCCAGGCGCTCAAGCCAAAAGGTAAGCAGTTCATTCAGCCCAATGTTCGGCTTCGCGTAGACCTGCCCGGCGCCGGCGGTTTTGGAAATCCGCGGGAGCGGGATATGGCGCGTGTTGCTCAAGACGTGGCTGCGGGTTTGGTAAGCCGGGACGCGGCGTTAAGGGATTATGGTGTCGCCTTTGACGAGAACGGCTATCCCTATATTGGCGATACCGATGCCTGAATTCTTGGTGATTGGCTGCCTGGCATTTCCTAGACCTGATCCTAGTAAATTTTTCGATTTAGTGTAGAATTGTTTTACCCCACTTAATCTTCCAAATGTACGATTAGCGCCTGGTTACAGAGGAATAAATTAACTAAGGAGTTTGACAGAAACCTGGTTTCGGCAACGAGAATGAAGATCAGGAATACGGAGAACGCGGAGAAGGCACAGAGATGCACAAAGTTTTTTGACATTTTTCTCCGTGTTTCTCTGTAATGGCTCTGTGTAACTCTGTGTAACTTTATTTTCAATGGAGGAACATCCTATGGAGATTACTATTTCGTACGGGCAAGGTCGGGTGCCGGTGACCATTTTTCACCTTAACGGCGATTTGTTGGAAGAGGAACCGCTTCAGACCCGGGCCCGGGAAGCCTTTGAGGCCGGTACGCGCAATCTGCTGCTAGATATGTCCCAAGTCCCCTATATAAGTAGCCAGGGGCTTCGAGCTTTACATTTCATCTTTATGCTGCTGCGGTCTGACTCCCCGGAAGAAAGTGACGCAGCCGTAAAGGCCGGAATTACCGCCGGTACATTCGAGTCGCCTCACCTTAAGCTGCTCAAGCCCTCTAAGAATGTCGCCGAGGTTTTGAAGATAAGCGGGTATGATATGTATCTGCAAATCCATAAAGATTTTAACGCTGCGATCGCCTCCTTCTAACACGGTCTTTAATGCTTCAGCTTAGTGATTTGCAGGTAATGGCCTTATGGCAGACGAATTCTCTTTGCAAGTTGCCGCCGAAGTGACGCACTTAACTACAATCCGCGGCTTCGTAGAGAAATCAGCCTTGACCCTTGGCGGTGATCCGGCTGCAATTTCCCACGTAATTACGGCGGTGACTGAAGCTGTCACCAATATTATTCTCCATGGCTACCGCAGCCGGTCGGGGAGTATCGAAATTGATGTGAACCGCGACCGAAATACCCTGCTGGTTCACCTGCGTGATCAGGCTCCGCCGTTTGACCCGACCACGGTTCCGCCGCCTGATTTAACCGTGCCTCTGGACAAGCGACCCGCTGGCGGACTGGGAGTTCATCTGATGCGGCAGTTGGTGGACAAGATGATTTATCGTCTCACCCCTTACGGCAGCAATGAACTGATCCTGGTCAAGGAAGATTTCGCCGCTTGAAATGCTGGCAGCAACCGTAAATTCGAGCTTTAGATCATGACCCAAGCCTTTAAGTATATCGGCAAAGGACGCCC
>JBFGLD010000558.1:0-4852 GCA_041576335.1 Anaerolineae bacterium
AGCCGTAACCTCCATTCTGCAGCTGCTGTATCTCATTGCTCGAGCCCAGCGGCGTTAGAATCTAAATTTTCTTGTTTCTTGCCCCGGCTCGCACTGTTGCCCTGCAGTTTCGGCGAAATATGCAAGCTTTACTTTCTAAGTTTGGGAGAATACAATGAATCTCATCGACGAATTCAAACAAAGTTCAACGGCAACCAGAGTGATCACCTTTGGCCTTCTGGCAGCGATCGTGGGGGTTTTAGTCTGCGGGTGCGCTCTCCTGGGCTGGTTTTTTATCTTATCCCCAAGGTTGCCAGCGGACGTGGCCGGTTCGGACATCACCATCACGCCAATCCCGCCGCAGCCGACGGGCCAACCCACCCCGGTTGTCTTTGCCGGCTGGCGGGCTGAATATTTCAACAACCCCACGCTGCAAGGTGAGCCGGTTACCGTCCGCGACGACGAAGCCATCAACTTCGATTGGGGCGAAAATCCACCCGCGCCGGACGTGCCGGCCCAGAACTTCTCGGTTCGCTGGACCATTACTCGCGACGTGCCGGCCGGCATTTATCGCTTTACCGGCACATTTGACAACGGGGTGCGGTTGTGGATTGACGACAGCCTGATCGCCGATAGATGGGTCGTCGCCCCGGTCCGCACCGGCAGCGTGGATGTAAACCTGGCCGCCGGCACTCACACCGTCCGCCTGGAGTATTTCCACGGCAGCGGACCGGCCGTGGCCCAACTGCGGGCCGACTATCTGGAGAACTTTCCCGACTGGAAAGCCGAGTACTTCGCCCAACCCGATTTCAACAGCCAGCCGGTCGTGGTGCGCAACGAACTGGAAATCAACTACAACTGGGGCACTACCTCGCCCATTCCGGGCAGCATTCCTGATAACGATTACGCCGTCCGCTGGTCTCGCGGGCTGGATCTTGATACCGGCAACTACCTCTTCCGGGTCGACGTGGAAGGCGGCGTTCGGGTTTTTCTGAATGGGCAAATTATCATTGATAGTTGGGGCGAGTCGGCGCTCCGTAAGTTAGAGGCGACGGCCCCACTCGATCGAGGCAGACACGGGCTGGTCGTTGAGTATTGGAAACAAAGCGGTAATGGCCAAGTCCGATTTGGGTGGACCAAACTGGAAGAACCTAACCAACCGCCCTTGGCCGTGATCAACGGCACGAGCAACGCCGTGGTCGGCCAGACGGTCAGCTTCAATGCCCGCAGCTCCGGCGTGGCCGAAGGCAGCCAGTTGGCAGCCTTTGAGTGGGATTTCGGCGATGGTACGACCGCCGGCGGCATCGATGTGACCCACGCTTACAACAGCCCCGGCGTCTTTGCCGTGTCTCTGACTGTCGTCGATGACAAAGGGTTGAGCGATACCACCGTCCATCAAATTCAAATCGACGACCGGTCCGCCACCCCGCAACCGGATCAATCCCCTATTCCGGTAATCGACGCGCCCTCCAAGGCTAGGGTGGGCGATACGATCACCGTTGACTCCAGCCGATCTGTCTCGGCCAATCCCATTGTCAGGAACGCCTGGGAATTTGGCGACGGCACTCGGATCGACAATGCCATCAAAGCGCAGCACGCTTACCAAGTCCCCGGCACGTACCGGGTCAAATTAACCGTGGAGGACGACAAAGGCTTAAAATCGGTAACCTATCACCAGATAAGAATAAGGGGCAGCACCTCTGAGCCAACGCCCGAACCGGAGCAACCGCCCGCAGCCCGGATCAACGCGCCGTCCTCGGTCCGCGTTGGTAAACCGTTCACCGTTGACGCTGCCGACTCCGGCTGCGCCACCACCTGTGTCAGCTACGCTTGGGATATGGGCGACGGCAGCCAGGCCAATGCGATTGCCTTTCAGCACGTTTACCGAAGCCCGGGTGACTTTAATATTGTGCTGGTCGTCGGCGATGATCAGGGCAGACAGGGCACGGCCAACCATATCATTAGCGTTATCCCTGAAGAAGCGCAGGAGCCGCCCACAGCGGTCGTCAACGGCCCGACGGGAGCCGAGACAGGCGAACTCCGTACCTTTGATGGAGGTGCTTCTCAGCCCGGTACCGGGGGGGCCATTGTCGATTACGCCTGGGAGTTTGGTGACGGCGGTACGGCCAACGGTCAGGTGGTTAACTACAGTTACGCTGCGCCGGGGCCATTCAGCGTGAGATTAACCGTAACCGACGAGCAGGGCGGCAGCGACGTGGCCGAATGGCCTATTCAAATTACGCCGGTAGTAGCGATTCCGCCCGCACCGACCCAGGAACCGCCACCCGCGCCCACGGCGGAACTGCCACCAGTGGAGCAGGAACCTCAGCCGGAGGAACAGCAAGGCGATAACGAGGGCGACAGTAATCAGTAGTCGGTTTATTCTTCAATGTAAAATAGGGCAGGGATAATGACGAATTGATTACGAAGCACCTGCCCGTGACGTGGGGCGAAATTGACAGCCGTCCCTTAGCGGCAGCATCCCTTTATGCCGGCAGCCCTACGTTGGAAGTATGACTATGCATACGGGATTATTAGATAAGAAAGCGTTAGTCAAAAAGCTCACCGCGTTGCTCCGAGCCAGCGACGTTCTGACCGAGCTAACCGAAGAGGAGATCCGCCTGTTGGCGCGCCAGGCCCAATTTGAGACGCGAAGAGTCGGCGAAGTTCTCGTCGGCGAGGGAGACTACAGCCCAAGCTTTTATTTTGTGCTCGAGGGCCAGGTCCGGCTCCTCGATAACGTGGCTGGGGAAGCACGGGTGGTCGGCTATCGATTTGAGGGCGATTTTGGGGGTGAGATTGGTTTACTCATGAATGGCCCTCAGCCTGTGACTGAAGAGGTTGCCGTCGATACCATGCTGGCCGTATTCGATGAATCGACCTTCGCCTGGCTGGTAACGACCGCTCCTGATGTTTCAGAAAAACTCAAAGGGCGGGAAACCTTTCTCGAAAAAAAAGATTTGATTGTCTTCGAAGGTCAGTCGTATGGTGAAGCCATCGCCCAATACGTCGGTCGACACTTCGTGGCCTTTCTCTCCCATCTGCCGGGTCCCCTGTTGCTGGTCATCCTGGGCACGTTGGGCAGTATCTTACTGTTTAATGTTTTGGGGCTGTCGAGGTATTTCCTAATATTACCCGCTTGTCTCGTTGGCCTGGGACTGCTGTTGGTTGTTTATGTTTATCTGGACTGGCGAAACGACAATTTCATCATTACCAGCGAGCGGGTCATCCACATCGAGCGGATCCTGCTTCACGGCGAAACGCGCCAGGAAGCCCCCTTAACCTCAATCCAGGATGTTAGCAACATCGTTCCCGGTGTACTCGCCAAAATCTTTGACTACTCGGATTTGCACATCAAGACAGCCGGCGCCGGGACAATCATTTTTGACGGCATGAAAGACGCCGACATGCTTCGAGACGAGATTTTTCGGCAGCGTCAAAAAGCGCGGGAGCGGGTCGAGGCTTCAGATGTAGATACCGTCCGCGGACTAATCAAAGAGAGTATAGGCGTAAGCCCTGAAGAGGGTCAGAAGACTACCTTGGCGCCTGTTCAGGCAGGCTCGATGCCCAAGCCACAGTCCAAGCTGCCGAGAGCCATTAACTTCTATATCCCTCGGGTCATGGAAGTCGAGGGGGAGACGATTACCTGGCGCAAGAATTACGTTGTGTTTTTGAAGCTCGTGGCCGGGCCTTTGCTCGCCGGCTTGGCTGTTGTCTATCTCACCCTGGCGGCACAATTTGGCTTTTTCCCCTTTGCCAATGGCAATGCGACCTTAGCCTTAGTCCTGTTGCTGTCTTTGCCTGTGATCCTCTTATGGTACAGCTACCAGTACGACACTTGGCGCAAGGACGTATATCGAGTGACCCGGACCGCGATTATTGACTATGAGGGCAGCGCCTTCAATTTGCAGGGGGAGAAGCGCCGGGTTGGCACCTTTGATGTTATTCAAAACTCAACGTATCTCACCCCAAATTTTTTGGCCAAGCTGCTGAATGTGGGGCACGTAGTTATTGAGACGGCCGGCACTGAAATGACCTTTACCTTCAAATGGGTATATAATCCTTCAGCCGTCCAGCAAGAGATCTTCAAACGTTGGCTGGCTTATAAGGAAACCCAAATTGCGCAGGACAGGGCCTATGAGGAGCAGCGGTTGGTCCGCTGGATCGGCGAGTTTTACGATTTGTTAGCCTCGGGTGAAATTGGGGATAAGAACCCCTGAGGATAGAGAAGGGTAGCTCAACTATGAAAATTTTATCTTATTTACTACGCGAAGCTATGTTCCGACTAGACGACATGCCGAGGTTTTTAGACAAGCTCATGCGAGTAATCAGTTCTAAATCATACCAAATCTTATGAAAACGATTATTTCAGGTAAAAAATTTTGGTTTATCATTGGGGGTATTGCTCTACTTGTTGCGTTCTTTGTTTATCTGGTTGATGTAGATACCCTGATTGACCTGCTGGACGATATCACCTGGAGCTATCTGGCAATTGGCACGCTTGTTTTGTTGATGGGCTACTTACTGCTGACTGTTCGCCTGCGTTACATTTTATTCAACAAGACAGGCTGGTGGGAAACCTTTCATGCCAACAGCATGGCTTTCATGCTGCACATTGCCTTGTTTGTACCGGCTTTGGCGGCTCGAGTTGTTTCTACCGGTACAATAACCTCGGCGTCTTTGACCCAGGCGTCATCAGCCATTCTCATTGAGCGACTGATGGAACAGACGATGCGTGTGTCGGCGACAATTTTGGCAATTTCATTGTTTACCTCGGAACAAACAAATCCCAGTGTGTCCATTGGCGTTGGCGTGCTTTTGTTAGTGGTGGTCTTTGGCGTAATTTTTTGGCTAGTCAACCACCCTGAACAAG
>JBFGLD010000559.1:0-4844 GCA_041576335.1 Anaerolineae bacterium
CCATCCCCTTATCTTACACTCATCTGGCTGAATGACCAATCCGGGCCCACACCGGCATTGGGAATGATTTGTGTCTGGTCGGCCCCGGCACCGCTCATTTTCCAAATACCCCAGCCGCCGGTTCGGGCGCTGCGGAAAATGATATCGCCGGTGGGCGTATAGACCGGCAGCGTATCCGGTCCGGGCGCGTCAGTCAGCCGTCGTAGGTTAGAACCATCGACGTTGACCGAATAAATATCCACGTTATTGTCCTGATCGCGGCTGAAAGCAATAGTTTTCCCGTCGGGCGACCAGGCCGGGAAGGAGTCGGAACCGGTGCTGGTTATGTTTGCATGGCCGCTGTCGTCCCGATTTGAAATCCAGAGACCGGTAATGCCGTTTCGGCCGGAACGATAGACAATTTTCTGGCTATCCGGTGACCAGTCGGCTTGCTCGCCGAGGATTTGAAACTGGAACTGCTGATTATCCGACGTCCCCAAGAAGAATATGCGATAGTCGCCGCCACCAGGCCTGGCATCGAAGGCTACCATTTGCCCGTTTGGGGCTACATTCGCCCAGCGAGCAGTCCCTTCATTCCAACCAGGTCCCTGGAAAAAGTCCAGTTGGCTCACGTCGGCCGGGAAAGGAGACATCGTAAGCCGCACGATCCCATTACTTACCGAGTAATTAGGGTTGACGTACTCGATTTCATTCCGAATTTGGCGGTCTACCCCTTCTTCGCCATAGAAAAAAATGTACTGGCCATCGGGAGTCCACGATGGCCCGGCGCCGCGGGTGACAATGAGCCGTTCATTGCTGCCATTCGTATCAGCGACGTAGATATTGTGCTTCCCCCCATCCCACTTAGTGTACACAAGTTGAAAAGTTCCGCCACCGCTGCTCGTGCTTTCTGCGGTGGGAGTGGCTGTAGCAGCCCGCGTTGCGGTCGCTGCGGGTGTCGGCGTGTCCAGATCGGCGGCGTGCTCGGCCTCATTATCGACTTCGGCCACCTCGGGCGTTACCTCGGGCTCAATCGCAAAGCTGCCCTCGGCCAACAACACCCCGTCGACATACAGCTCTAACAGCCATTCGCCGGGAGAAAGCGGATCGCCGCCGGCATCAATAAAATAGTCAAAGCGGCCCATCTCGTCGCCTGTCCACTCGGCAGAATTTCTTAGAATTTCGTTTCCATCCAAATACCAAACCCGTTCCCAACTGCGATCGGCTGACATCCCCTGATAATCAAAAATGGCGTGAATTTCAGTAATGCCCTCTTCGAATGAGAGCCCCGGATCAATCGGGCTGTACGTTTCGGTTGCGCCCAGGGCAAACGTGAGATCACTGAATTCAGGCTCGACGCTGGCCGGCGGAGTTTCCGCCTCCGCACGGGTCGCGGTCTCACTTGGCGTACCGGCTTGATCGGCTTCATCAATAAGGTCAGTCTCAACCGTTGGCGTATCAGTCGGTGACGGTTCGGTTGGAGTCGGCGTCGTGGAAGGCGACGCCGTCGGTGTCTCAACCACAAGGGTTTCGTCTCCATCCGTTAGACCGGCGATTAGATTATTAAACCTGCCGCTGTAAAGGGAAGCACTACCCCCAATCAGCAGTATTGCGCAGAGCAGCAGCAAACAGCCAACCCCGCCAATAATCAAAAACGGCTTTCGTTTTGAGTCTGATGGCAACGATCCCGGCACTTTGCCGGAGACAATCGTCCTGTCAGCGTCACTCATAAGACCTCCTGAGGAAGGTTTTTTTCTTTATGTTTTCTCAAAACAATGGTATAATAGGTTAGTTATGTTTAGAGAAGTGTAGCATGACGAGGTGGGCTATGCAAGAAAAAACAGCGAAATTTGAGCAGCTTGGAAAAACCATCCTAATCCCGATCATTTTTCTAATAATAATTAGCTTGCCGGCACGATCGGTTCAGGCTCAGGGAGGACCGTCGGGATTCAATAACCTGGTCAAAAACGGCAATTTCGAGTCCGGCTTTTATCCGGTGCCGGAACTCGGTTTTGAACCGGCGAACGTGGGGCAAGTTCCCATCGATTGGGGTTGGTTTAAAAATGATGCCTTTGGCAAATACGATATTTACAATCAAGAAGGATTTGGTTTGGTCTGCCCCGGCGATGAAGAAACTTTTTTTGGAAGCACCGGTGCCTTATCGCTCCATATGCAGTCGACCGACCAGCCGGATGCCAGGATTGGCGTGTATCAAACGGTAGACGTGGTGAAGGGGCAGGAGTATCTTTTTTCCATCCGCGGTACGGTCCAATCCATGCAAGGCAGCCCTGAAAAATCGGAGGACAGCCACAAAGTCGAGCTTGTGTTTGACCAGAGCGGCGGCACGAATTGGCGAGCCATCCCCAATGAGCAGTGGACCCGGCTGCCATGGAGCGAGTATCGGCTGGAATTCAAGGTGTCCGGGCCCGATGACCCCGATTTGGCGACCGTAGAGGATTACTCAACGGTGGTCAAAGCCCAATCCAACAAGATGACCATTTTCATCGCGGCCTGGCGAAAATGGCCCGACTGGCGCTCAGTCCGCTACACCTTAGATTGTATCTCGCTGGTACCTCTATCTCAGGCACAAATTATTCAGCAGAGCGAACCGGCTAACGTGGTGAGTAATCCGTCATCAGGAAGTAATACAGTTCAAGAAGCGGCTTTAGAGCAAGCAGCACCGGTTTTAGAAGCTCGGACGGCGAGTCCCGCCGAGAGTTCGGCAATTATCCCAGACAGCGGCGGTGTTTTGGAAGATGAAAGCCAGGCCCCTCGGATTGCGGCGGCGGTGGCTATTATCATCGGATTGTTAGGCGCCGGCCTTTGGAATATGCGTCGTAAAAAGATGAGCTAACTCAGGCTGCTGCCACACAGATGAAAGCCACTTCAGATGGTTGAAATACCCCGATATTTTCAATAGCCAAGCGAATCAATCAAAGCGCCTTTATCATCGCGCAAAAAGGCGGTATCGGTGTCATTATTCCATAGCGACGTGCCGGATAATCCCCAATAAAGGGCTTGGCCTGTGTCTTCCCCCTGACCGCTGAATAGCCGGAAGGTAGCACCCGGCAGTACGGCAAAATCGGTAAACGTGTATTTGTTATTGGCGGCATCTGATAAGGTGAACCCTCTCATATGAACCGGGTCGTTACCCTGGTTGGCAATTTTCACCCACTCTCCGTTCGGGTTCTGCCGGTCATCGCCGGGCGCGTCGGCCTCGATATGTATGATCTTCAGCGGTATTGACGCTCCGACCCACAAGCCGCGTTCCGCCTCCCGAGCCTCTCGCTCAGCTTGTCGAAAAAACGTCTGGTAGCGCACATTTGGCGGTATCGTAAAGGAGTTAGCAAAGCCCTGGCGCACAATTTCCAAGTTGACCAACCCTCTCTCTGACCAGACGTAAGCCAGGATACGGCCGTACCGGTCGATTGCCTCAACGTCCAGTTCCAATTGTATGCGTTTGCCTTCGACCAATTGTCGATTGATCGTTGCGGCTTCGTCATAAAACGGTTGGTCTCGCTCCGGTGTGTTAATTCCGATGTAACGGACCCGGCGCCCGTCAGTCAGTTCGACCGTATCTCCGTCAATTACTTTAGCTACGGTTGCCGTCTCCAAATTAGAGGGGGTAGGCAAAATCCTGGTAGGTGTTTCCAGCGGGACCAGCGTAACCCGCGGGGTCTCGGGCGGCAGTTCAGAGATGGGGGGCACATCGCCCACGCCGGCGCAAGCCAGGGACAGGATCAACCCAACCAGAATACCAATAATTAATTTAATCTTACGGCTCATGGGTAGCTTCATATCACAGAACAAAGGTTCCATTATTGAGTTGGGGGGATTTTAACAGAAGAGCCGGACCATGTCAAAGTTAATATAACTTCCCGTGGACGATTGTTTTTTTGCGTATTGCAGCGTATATTTTTACCCAAGTTGCCACTCTTAAAAGGTGACAGTCACTTTTTTCAGTAAAATTAGGCTAGATTCTCCAAGCGTGACACATTTTTGCATGTGAAGTGACTGTCATTTCAATGGTAGCAGCTTTAATAATTTCTTTATTTTGATACTTCAAAAAAATATAGCACAACCTTACAGAAAGCTGGTTCGAGAAATTTGGAGCGTAATCGTTGACCCATTTCTACCGAATTATTTGTTCAACCTGGCCTGTGGTACAATAGGCCAAACTTGGCGATAAGCATCGACTGCTCTAGTGGAATAGTGTCCCAGAGTTTAAGACGGACAGTGTGCAGCCCCTGGGCCGGCATCCGGCATAAATTTGGGACTTGGACGGCTTTTTCTTTACAGCTTGTTTTTCCTGGCCTCTAAACAGACGATATCGTAACCAAGGGATTGGTCATATGTCCGGTGAAACTGTCCACGTTTTGCTCGTCGAGGATGATGAGGTCGACGCCGAGGCCCTCATTCGGGCTTTTCAAAAGCACAATATTGTTAACCCATTGACCATCGTACCTGACGGGATCGAAGCCCTCAACGCCTTAAAAGGGGACGGCGCTCACGAGCGTCTGCCGCGCCCCTATCTGATCTTGCTTGATCTCAACCTGCCGCGGATGAATGGGATCGAATTCTTACGCACGCTCCGGCAAGAGCCGGAACTAAAGGATAGTATCGTCTTTGTTTTGACCACGTCGGACCGGGACCAAGACGTCATCGCAGCTTATCAGGAGCAAGTTGCCGGCTATATTTTGAAGTCGAGCGGGGGGAAAGGACTCGTAGACTTGATCAAATTGCTGGATTCCTATTGGCGCATGGTCGAGTTTCCCCCGGAGCCGCGCTAAGCGCAGCCAGAAAGTCGGTCAAGCCAAGTGGAGTATTGTTCAGGGCTGCTGCAAACTCCAACTTCCCGGCAGCTC
>JBFGLD010000560.1:0-4844 GCA_041576335.1 Anaerolineae bacterium
GGGTCACCACACCCCACTCGCGGGCCAGGGCAACCGTGCGGCGCATCGTGTCATCAGAGCAGCGCCAGGTTGCCAGTGGACCGAAAGCGACCGTAATCCGACCCCCGGCACTTTGATGCCAGCGCTCGTGCAAGCGCCCCATATCGGCCATGATCGCCTCCGGCGCTTCGCCTCCCTCACCCAGATCAACCCAGCCTCGGGCCAGGCACAAACGCAGTCCAACCACCTGGGCGGCTTCAGCTGAAGCATTCACATGGGCCGGCGATGTGGTGATCTTGTGGTGCTGCACGACGCCGGTTACCCCGCAGCGGAGATTCTCGACTAATCCCAACAGGCCGGCCAGGTACACCTCCTCAGGCGTCATGGCGGCCTGGATCGGCCACATGACCTGCTTTAACCAGGTTAGCAGCGGTTTATCATCACCCAGGCCGCGCATAAACGTTTGAGACAAATGGGTATGCCCATTCACCAGGCCCGGCAAAACAGCCAAAAAAGTGGCATCGATAACCCGTTCGGCCCGCACGAGCAGCTCGGCCGGCGGCGGGCCGGCTCCTACTTTGGCAACGCGATCTTCTTCAACCCACACCCAGCCGGGTGAATGCACCGTATTCTGTTCGTCCATCGTCAGGACGTAGCCGTTTTCGATTAAGAGCTTTATGGGCTTCCTCCCCGCGCAGACGTTTCATTAAGCGTTCATATGAGTTCATCGCTGCTCCGTGGGATCAACAGGGCAAAGGGTCGCTCAACCAACTGCCTAATCCCCTGCAAAAAGCGCGCAGCCGGTCCGCCATCGACAAGGCGATGGTCAAAGCTGAGGCTCAGGGTCAGCATGTGGCGGATCACGATCTCACTGCCGGCAGCCACAGCCGGCTTAGGCACAAGGCGTCCCAGGCCCAGGATCGCCGCTTGTGGTTGGTTGATGATCGGGGTAAAACCGTCGACATCGAACATACCCAGGTTGGTGATCGTGAACGTGCCGCCTGTCAGCTCCTCCGGGGAGATTTTGCCGCTTAGAGCTAGGTCGATAAGGGCATCGCTCATGCGCTGAAGTGTGACCAAATCGTGCCGATCGGCCTGGCGGATAACCGGTGCCAGCAGGCCCCGTTCCGTATCGACGGCCAAAGCGATGTTAACATCCTCGTAAAAATAAATCTCTTCGCCGGCGATACAGGCATTGAGATGGGGATGATCGGGCAGCAAGCGGGCGATAATCGCCACTAACAGCGTATTGTACGAAATCCTCGTAGGGGCAGCGTCTTGTGCTTGCCCAACCGGCTCGACCAGCTCGGCGTTAAGCTGACGCCGGGCCTCAACCAAGGCAGTGGCATCGACTTCGGTGAACAAAGTTACATGCGGGGCGGTGAATGCGCTCTCGCTCATCCGGCGAGCAATGACACCCCTAACTCCGGTCAACGGTTGACTCTTGGCTGAGGGTTTCGCCGGTACATGGGGAGCCGCCGCCTGCAGCACATCTTCCTTAACAACGCGCCCGCCGGAACCGCTGCCGCCAATTTGAGTCAATTTCAGCCCAAACTCGGCGGCGAGCCGCCGGGCCACAGGAGTCGCCGTCTGGCGAGTTGGCGGGGGAGTTGTGGACGAAAGTGAACGCGCTGCCATTTCCACATCGGCGAACTGAATTCGTCCCAGCGGACCCCGGCCAGTCAATGTCGATAGGTCAACGCCCAATTCTCGCGCGAGACGCTTGGCGGCGGGAGTAGCGACGATTGGGGATAAAAGGCGGGAAGTGGGAAGGGTGGTCGGACGAGGCTGCAACTGTGGCTGAGGTAGATCTTCGATACGAGCGGTAGGTTCATCGCCTTCCGACACATCCATCTCCCGGTTCCCCGGTATGTTGGACTGAGCCAAAGATGTTTCCAACAGGGCAACCATGGTGCCGCAAGGGACGGTTTCGCCGGCGGGCACCATAATCCGGGTGAGGATGCCATCGACGGGGGACTCGAACTCCATGACCGAGTTATCGTTTTCAAATTCAAAAAGAACGTCCCCTTGGTTGACCGCATCCCCTTCGGCTTTATTCCAGCGAGCCAGCGTGCCTTCGGTCATCGTTAGACCGAGCTTGGGCATTACAATTTGCATTTTTCTAACTCACGTATTGACTTAAGTCTACAGCCGGGTAATTGACCCGTTCACCGTATTCTCGCCGTTCTCGTTTGTAGGTGGCATCGATTCCAATTTTGGTATGCACGCCGCGCATGTCGGCAGTTGGGTCCATTTCGTGGCCTTGCGCGAAGGGCACCATAAAAACATCTTTGCCCCAATCCACGCGGTTGGTTATGGCCCACAACACGTCCGCGGGGTCGTAAATGTTTATATCCTGGTCAACTACAATTACCTGCTTGATATTGATATGGGCTGTCATAGCAGCCAGGGCGATATTCTTGGGCTGCCCCGGATTTTCCCGGTGCATCTGCACAATGGCACAAAAGCCGTTGGCATAGGGGGGAATATGTACTACCGCGGATTTGTTAATATGGCGCACAAAATTTAATAACAGCGGCTCACGCGGCAGCACATTGCCAATGTAGACGTGCTCGTACCAGCCGGGAATGATAGTTTGGAAGATCGGATTGTCACGCCAGCACACCGCGGTGACCTCGAAAGTGGGGCTTTCCCAGATTTCGCCGTGGTAGCCGTGAAACTCGGCCAGCGGCCCTTCCCCCATTTTGTCGATCGGACGGACGTACCCCTCAATTACAATTTCCGCTTCAGCCGGAATGTCCACATCGACGGTAACCCCCGGGCTAACCGGCACGCCTTCGCCTCGGATCGCGCCGGCAATCGTCAATTCATCTGCTTCGGTGCGCACCCCGGCGGCAATCATAATGGCCGGGTCCAGGCCAATGGCAATGGTCACCGGGAACGGGGCTGCCGGTTCATCCCGGCTTTCCATAAAGGCGCGAACGTGCCGCCACTCATTAACGTTGAAGCCAAAGTTGCGCGGACCGGTTCGCAGCATACGGTTGTAGGAGAGATTGCCCCGGCCCGAGATAGGGTCTTTGCTGACAATCACACCGCCGGTGATGAAAGGGCCGCCGTCACCCCGGGAGTGGGTGGGAATGGGCAGTTCGCGAACGTCGATACGGTCACCGGTTTGGACATGGGTATGCCACTTGGCGCTCTCGACACGGACCGGCGGAACGCCGCTGCTCGGCTCCAGGACTCGGCCCATTACCGCGGTCACTTCTGACTCCTGGCAACCCAACGCCAGCGCGGCTCGCTTTTGATTGGCCACACCACCGGCAAATATTGGCCATTGGCAGTCCTCGACATTTTCAAACAGGGAGGCGCCCACGCCTCTACGCACAAGTGTAGCGGCCACATCAGCCAGCTCGTAGGTCAGGCTGACCGGTTGTTTAATCCGCACCAGTTGACCTGCGTCCTCTAATACCCGGATGAATGACCGTAAATCGTGGATTTGTGTCATAACCACCTCTCCTTCAAGGCTCGCTTTATAAACTGCCCCTGCCCGGCCCGGCCCCGGAACTGGCCATTTTCAACGATAACCTTTCCCCGGCTGATGGTCACGGCCGGCCAGCCTGTTAGGTCCATACCGCTATACGGCGTCCAATCGACATTTTCGTGCAAAGTTCCGGTCGAGAGGGTGATCGTGCGCTCAGGATCAAAGACAACCACATCCGCATCGTAACCGACGGCAATAGTGCCTTTGCGCTCCAGTCCAAAGAGGCGAGCCGGGGTGGTGCAGCACATATCCACCCAGCGGTTGGTCGTGAACCGACCCGGGCGCACTCCATATGAATAAACCATCGAAAAGCGCCCTTCGATCGAGGGCACGCCGCCGGGAATACGGCTAAAATCGGCCAGGCCCCTGGCTTTAACTTCGCGAGCAAAGGGGCAATGGTCAGTGGTTACAATTTGCAGAACATCCTGGGTCAGGGCCTGCCACAAGCGCTCCTGGTCGGCCTCGCTTCGCAGCGGCGGAGAGCAGACCGGCAGCGCACCCTCAACCCCCGGTCGATCATACTCATCTGCGGTCAGCAGCAGGTATTGGGGGCAGGTTTCGCCGTAAACCGGCAGGCCGCGCCGGCGCGCGCCGGCAATACGCTCCACAACTTGGGCGCAGGACACGTGGAAAATATGAACCGGAGTACCCACCAGCGCAGCCAGATCGATAAGCCGACCGGCCGCTTCTCCTTCCATCAGGGCCGGCCGGCTGCGCGGATGCCAGCGGGGTTCGGTGTGGCCTTCGGCCAGGTTGCGGGCGACCAGGGTACAAATCACGTCCCAGTTCTCGGCGTGGACAACCGGGAACCCGCCCGCATCTCGCACAGCCTCCAGCGCTTGCATCAACTCGCCATCATTCAAGCGAAAGCCGTAGGCCATATACAACTTGAAGCTCGGACAGCCGGCCTCGACAACCGCAGGCACCTGATCGAGCTTGGCAATATCAGGCGGGGCCAGGGTCATATGTAGACCATAGTCAATCACGACCCGCTCATCAGCCTCGGCCCGGCGGGCCGCCAGCGCCTCGAGCAAGGACTCTTGGGGTTCAGGCTCGACAAAGTCGATGATGGTGGTAGTGCCGCCAAAAGCTGCCGCCCGGGTGCCGGTAAAGAAGTCATCGGCGGAGAAGACATTGCCGCCGATGGGCATCTGCAGATGAACGTGAATATCAATGGCACCGGGCGTAACCAATTTGCCGCCGGCATCAAATTCAGCGACGCCGGTTAGATTCTGGCCAACGGCGGCAATACGTTCGCCCTGGATAGCCACATCCGCCCGGTAACTTGCTTCAGCCGTTACAATGGTTCCGTTTTTTATGACTAAATCAAAGGTCATTATACACCTCCCATGAACAAAGGGTA
>JBFGLD010000561.1:0-4842 GCA_041576335.1 Anaerolineae bacterium
GATTGGAGCCCTAGCTTCGCCAACGCCCGTACCCACAGCCACATTGCCTCCCACGGCTACACCTCTGCCCACAAATACGTTGGTCCCAACCGAAGTACCCACCGCTACACCACTGCCGACCGAAGAACCGGAATCGACCAATACGCCTGTTCCAGCCGATACGCCGGAACCCCCGGCGCCTACCCCTGGCCCACCCACCAATACGCCTGAACCAACAGCTACCCCGGAGCCTCCAAAGCCAGCGGTGGATTATGTGTTGGCTGAGGCTCGCCTGCTGCCAAACCCACAGTACAACAGTTGTCCGGGGTGGCATCAAATTTTTGTAACCGTCGTGGATGCCAATGGCAATCCTATCGATGGGGTTACTGTTGAAGATACGTTTCAATCCGTGCCGCCTAAAATGACAGGCGAAAAAGGGCCGGGTAAACTCGAGTACGACTTGTGGAATAATGGCTTCTCACTGCATGTCACCAAGAAGATAGACGGCTCGCCTGCTGCCAGCGAAGTGACGCCCAAGCTGAGTTCTTGGGATGAAGATATCCCGAATGAGTGGTTGGTTGAGGCCAATTACTGCAGAGACATGAACGACTGCCTACAGCGCAAAAGTAGTAACCAGCTTTGTCGTGGACACTATGCCTATAACGTGACTTTTCGAAGAACTTATTAAACGTGCGACAAAAGCGGATGGCTGAGCCGTATTGAATGAGCCCGGTAATTTGGATTGATCTTCTGCCAGAAGAAAGAGTAGACAAATTGATTGAACGTGCAAAATATTTCTGGCAGGTTCCAATCACCTCACTGAGCTTGGCTGCAGCTAATGTACATTTAACAACGCAATCTACACCCGACGCCAAAAACGGGCTGCGGGAAGAGAGTAAGGCCACAAAACCATCATCTACTGGTCAACCGCCGGTTCCACCTCAGCGAAATAGAGGTTCGGCTAAAAGGCCGAAAGACCTGGGGTGGTGGATTGGCGGCTTTATGTTTGGTTTTATCATTGGTTTGGCTTTATCGCTAAGCTATGGCTGGGTATTAGACCCGCGTCCTCTTCCTATAGGTCCGGCTAGCCTATCACCCGAGGGTAAGGCGTATTATGTTCGCCTTGTTGCGGCCGCCTATTATCACGATCGAGATGAAACCCGAGCTCGGGCAAGGTTGGCTAAACTCGAAGAACCTGACCTTGACGATACGCTGACCAGAATAACCGAGCGCTATATTGATGAAAGTAGGGACCTTCGAGATATTAGAGCCCTGGTTTCATTAGTTGATGCCTTAGGACAAATTTCTGGTGAAATGGTAGCCTTTTTGTCTACGCCCACGCCTTTGCCGACGGTAACGGCCACGACCGCGCCAACGGCAACGCCACGCCCTACAAGTACGCCAACGCCCTTAACCCCGATTCCAACATCAACAGCTACGCCCACCAATAGCCCGACTCACACGCCAACGATCAGGCCGACTCCCTCCCGTACGCCAACGGTTACCCCTACTCCAACTCCGACGCGTACGCCTCGGCCCACCCGAACACCAACGCCAGGCCCCGACGCTCCTTTTGGTGTGGCTCAATCCGTGCCGCTGTGCGATAGTGCCAATGGCGGATTGCTTAAGATTTATATTCGTGATAGACTAGGCGCGGGTGTCGCCGGGGTGGAGATCGCGGTTATCTGGTCGGGTGGTAAAGATGTCTTTTTCACCGGCTTTAAGCCCGAGATCGATCCCGGCTATGCCGATTTTCAAATGGAACCAAATGAAGTTTATAATATAGAACTAAATAGCCTGGAATCTACCGGCAAGATACCGGAAGTTACAATTAACAATGATGAACTTTGCCCCGATTTGCCTGCTGAGGTCGAGCCATCCTGGCAGATTGTGTTCCAGCAAGGGGCAGATTGATTTTAGGGTGGGAACGTTGGATTTTTGTTGATAAGAAGTCCAACGTCTAAAATCAATTTTTTGAAAGAAGGATTTGCGTTGAAGGAAAATTTCATAAAAAGTACACCGCTGTTTGCCGAGCTGTCGGAGAATGAACAACGTGCTATTGGCAAACAGATGCGTCTTGAAGATTATGGCGCTAACGAAACCATTTTTGTAAGCGCTGGTGAGAGCGATGCGCTTTATCTGATCAAAGAGGGTTGGGTAAAGCTTGCCGCAAATGATGATGGTCCGGTCGTCGCTAACCTGGGGCCCGGGAGCCTGTTGGGTGAAACGGACTTCTTTTTAGGTCGACCGCACACTACAACAGCCCGCGCTTCAGGCCAAGTGATGGTCTGGTCGTTAAGCAACAGTGACCTTGCTGAGATAATTGGCGAACGACCTGAGATTGGAGTTGAACTGGGCTTGGCCTTTGGGGCCGGTATCGTCCAATACCATCGATTTCTCAGCCAGCAACTGTCTGATACCCCGCTGTTTCAGGATTTATCGGACCGCGAGCGGGCACTTATTGCCCAACGTCTCGTGCCTCAGCGCTACTCTGCAAATGATGCTATCTATCGCAGTGGCGATCAGCCGACCGGTCTTTTTTTCATAGAAAAAGGTACCGTCCGCCTGCTGGGTGATACCGACGACGATTATGCTGAACTCCTCTCCGGTGAGGTGTTTGGCGAAATGGCGGTCATATCGGGCAAACCTCATTCTAAGACAGCTCAAGCGGCTAATGAAGTAATCCTCTGGCGAGTTAGCCCCGCCGATTTTTCGGCGTTGGCCGGTACTTACCCTTCCATCAAATCTAGTTTGAGCCGAACTTTGCGGGCGACTCTGAGCGCCTCCGATCAAGCCTATGCTGTTTCGATTTTTCAGCGCATACCCATGTTCTCGGATTTACCCGGGGAGGCTCTTGCCGAAATCGTGCGCTTGCTGCTGTTACGACACATCCCGGCGGGCGAACTTGTATTCAACCAAGGCGACCCCGGCGATGCAATGTACATCGTCGATTCCGGTTTGATTGAGGCTGTTGTCAATACCTCCGGTAAACCCACTGAGCTTGTGGCACGTTTTGCCGAAGGAGACTTTTTTGGCGAAATTGCGCTGCTCACCGGCAAAACTCGCTCTTTTACCGCCTATGCTACCGCTGAGGCCAATGTTTGGACTCTTTATCGCGCTGATTTTGATAACCTGCTGGTAAAATACCCGCAGCTTAGCGTGGCCATAAGCCGTGCTGTGCGTCAGAACTTTGGTGCTTCACCAGGTTATACGCGTGAACCACACCTGAAGAAACTTGCCTTGCTTGGCGGATTATCTCGGACCCAGCTCGACGAGCTGGCGACGCGGTTGCAGCCTCGCCGTTACCAAGCCGGGCGGGCGGTCTACTACGAGGGACAAGCCGGCGCAGAGATGTATTTTGTCGAAAGTGGCCAGATCGAACAATGGTCTACCACGATGCAGGGACCTCTCTTAGTCTCGACCCAAATGAGCGGGGACTTCTTTGGCGAAATTGCGCTTCTATCCGGTAAGGGACATCCGACCACGGCTCATGTGTTAGCCGACTCGACAATTTGGGTCCTAACCAAATCTGATTTTGATGATTTTCTGCGCCGTCATCCCAATTTGGCGCTGTCATTTAGCCGGATCCTCAGCGAACGTCTGGAAGAAACAATGGGGCGCTTACGGGGCAGTGGTGTCCCGCAGCGGGCTTTACCGGCAGCTACCGGCCCCGTTGCCGGCCCACCAGTCCCCGTGAGGCCCGTAGGGCGGACCGCCTTACCCCCGTCATCGCCTCCTCCGGCCGGATCCATTCGTTCTACAAACATGCCACCTGTGGCGCTACGGCCGGCAGGTTCAATATCAACTTCACGGCCGGTGCGAGCTTTACCGGCGCAGTCCTCTTACTCAGCTCAGCCGGCTCCACCTCAGGCTTCAGTACACTCGCAGCACACCCGGGGGATGCCGCCGGTAAAACCGGTTTCACAACCGGACCCAGGGGTACACTCCCAGCATACCCACGCTATGCCCCCGGTTAGAGCGGGGGCCCCGTCCGGGCCCTCGCTGCATTCTCACCATACCGTGGGGATGCCACCGGTGCCTGTCCCATCGGTTCACTCCCAATTTACTCAGCCTGTCGTTCCGATAAAATCGGCACCGGAGCCGTCTCAACAGCCGCCGAAACCCAAGCGCAAAAACGACCACCGGCCTCGTCGCAGCGTAACAAAACAAATACAGCCGCCGGGCCGGACCGCGGCAGGATCTGCAGCCCGGCCCACATCGAAGCCGGTAAGGGCCAAGTCGAAACGGTCCCAGCCGGCAAAAGCAGAAGCTCGACCAAAATTACTTCCGCCGTCTGCTGAATCATTTAGCGCCGCCGAGGGCAGCGCGGGTGTAAAACCTGGGCGCCCGCCTCAACCCGGAGCTAAGTCAGAGCCACGGCGACGTCGCCGGCGCAGCCAGGCCTTGGCTTTGCAGCCGCTGGCGGCGGTTAACCGCAGATTAGGTCATTATAATGAGAATAGTCTGTCGGTTTGGTTTGCCAGCCGCACTTTAGGTGCCAAACTGCGTCTGTTATTCATTTTGCTCATTCTCATTTGGCTGTGTGGCATTATGGCGCCCTCCTTTATAATCAATTCGCTGGCGTCAACGTTTGAGGATGACGGGGCCAGGCCCGGTGATGAACGAAGCATCGTCAACCAGGTTCGTCAGGATGGCGCCGTTGGGGCCATGGCCATGTTGCCTTTTGTAGAAACGACGACCCCTACGCCCACAATTACACCAACCCCAACCGAAACCCCGACGGCTTCGCCAACGCCCACCGAAACGCCAATTCCGACCTGGACCCATACCCCGACCAATACCCCGACCCCAACCGATACGCCCACACCTGTTTTTACGCCAACGCCAACCAATACGCCGACC
>JBFGLD010000562.1:0-4842 GCA_041576335.1 Anaerolineae bacterium
AGGCCTTCAACTCGGCCACACTCTTGAAAGTCCCATCCTCATTCGCCGCCTTGGCCCACGGTATGTTCTTCGCCCCGGGAATATGGCCCCCCCGCAGCGCTCCTTCCTGCGGATAGTCCGGCATATGCAGCAGCTCGCCCCGGTACTCGCCCGGCGACCGCACATCCACTAACACCCCCTGCTGCTGCACGTGCTCCAACACCTCTGCCCGAAACGCCCGGATCGGCTCATCATGCCGCGCCGGCTCCCCATAGGCCTCTGCCTCATACTGCCGCTCCTCTTGGCTCAGCGGCCGCCCTTCCGCCAGCCACTTCTGCCGGCCCCCGTTCATGATTTTGGTCCGGCTGTGCCCAAACAAATGAAACACCCACAGCGCATAGCAGGCCCACCAGTTGTTCTTATCCCCATAAAACACCACCGTCGTCTCCGGTCCGATGCCCTTGCTCGACAGCAACCGGCCAAAGCGCCGCCCATCCAGGTAGTCCCGGATGACCGGGTCGTTCAGGTCCCCCACCCAGTCGATTTTGACCGCTCCCGGGATATGCCCCGTGTCGTACAACAAAATATCCTCATTCGACTCCACCAGCCGCACCTGTGGATTGTCCAGGTTCTTGGCCACCCACTCTGTACTCACTAATTTTTCCGCATGTGCATACTCACTCATGTTTTTCGCTCCTTTGTCGAATTTAGACTAATAAAGACGACCTGTGGGCCGTCTCTGTACCCTACCTTAATCAAGGCTCAGTTAGATGGATTGCATTACGACGACAGCGGTTGGCCTACCACCTCAATCACCGATCTTAGCCGTGACGACGTTGAACAACTTTTCTCGGACCCGTTTGTTGTACATACGTTCAAAAACCTTGTAGAAAAAGCCCTCAACTACCATCCGCACAGCCGTATTGCGCGAAATGCCCCGACTCATCAGGTAGAAAATGTATTCTTCATCGATTTGGCCAATCGTCGCCCCGTGCGAGGCACGGACATCATTGGCATCAATTTCCAAGCTCGGCATCGAGTCGGCTCGGGCCCCTTTATTGAGGATCAAATTTTCGTTTTTGAGATAAGAATTCGTCTGTTGTCCGGTCTTTTCGATTTTTATCAAACCGGTAAAGACGCTGCGACTTTTGTCTTTAACGGCCCCGTGCAGCAGCAGGTCACCACCGGTAGCAACCCCGATGTGATGCATCAGGCTATCAACATCCAAATGCTGCTTGCCCTGCATAAAGTAAATACCGTTGAACTCCATCATTGCGCCGTTACCGGGCAAGATGCTGTCGTATAAAGTTTTGGTCAGGCGACCGCCCAGCTGCCCCGTTTCCCAGATAACAATACTATCATTCTGGCCAATAGAACGGTTTACGTTGAAATTGTAAACATCCTCACCCCAGCGCTGTACGTCCACGTGCCGAAGTTGAGCCCCACTTTCAGCGTACACTTCGGTTACACCCATATTCAGAGCCTGGCCGTGAGCACCGTGCGAAATATTTTCTTGGATGTAGGTGGCATTGGCGAAGCGTTCCCCCACGACCAACGTGCGCGGGAAGATAGCGCTCCCGTCACCTTCGAGGATAACAGCCGCCTGAAAAGGATGCTCTACTTCTACTTCTCTAGGAATATAGAGGAAGATGCCGGCCTGCCACAAAGCGCTGTTTAGAGCCGCAAACTTACTATGGGCAGGCGGTACGGCCTCCGTGCCCAAATACTTTTGCACAATATCCGGATGTTCAACTACTGCCGTCGACAAATCCGTTAAGACCACACCTTGCTCGGCCAGCTCCGGATCAAGTTCGCGGTAGACTAGTCGGTCATTGGCCACGACGATCCTACCTGCCGCAGGCCGGTCTTCTTCGACGGCCCGGCGTACATCCGCCGGCAGCTTAGCCAAATTCTCTACCCGGCCCTGCCCCCGGCAAAAGGCTGCTGGCCCGGCCAAGTTGAATTTTTCCCATTTTATTTTCTTCAAATCAGTACGCCGCCATGCTTCATCAGAAGTGGTGGGCATAGGTGTCTCTTCGAAAATGGTCCAGGCTGTTTTGCGTTTTGCTTTCAACCATGCTGGCTCGTTCAGTTCGGCCGAAATGGATTCAACATCACTGAAGGAAAATATACCGGCTTGCAGCAATTTGTCTGAGTGTGAAGTCATGGATGCAGTTAGTTGTTGCGACATAATTACCCGACTGACCCCTCCATTTCCATTTCAATCAGCCGGTTCATTTCGAGGGCATATTCCATCGGTAGTTCTTTGACGATTGGCTCGATAAAGCCACTAACAATCATATTAGCAGCCCGATCTTCCGGGATCCCGCGGCTCATCAGGTAAAATAGCTGCTCTTCTGAGACTTTAGAGACACTAGCCTCATGCCCTATAGAAACCTCTTCGTTCTCGATCTCGATGTAGGGAAAGGTGTCGGAGGCGGAATCGTCATCCAGGATCAACGCATCGCAGACCACATTGCTCTTGCTGTGATGAGCGTTCGGGGCAACCTTAATCAAACCGCGATAGGTGGTTCGGCCCCCCCCTTTGCTGATGGATTTGCTGGTAATCACCGAGCTGGTACGGGGTGCAGCATGAACAACTTTCCCGCCGGCATCTTGCACTTGCCCTTTACCGGCAAACGCAATTGAGAGCACTTCGCCGTGAGCACCTTCTTCCATTAGCCAGACGGCCGGATATTTCATCGTCAGTTTCGAGCCCAAATTTCCGTCGACCCATTCCATCGTCGCATTTTTGTGAGCTTGAGCCCGCTTGGTTACCAAATTGTAAACGTTGTGGCTCCAGTTTTGAATCGTAGAGTAGCGACAGCGCGCCCCTTCCTTTACGATAATCTCAACCACAGCGCTGTGTAAGCTGTCGGTCGAGTAAGTTGGTGCCGTACAGCCCTCAACGTAGTGCACGTAAGCGCCCTTGTCGACAATAATCAAGGTCCGTTCAAACTGCCCCATATTCTGAGCGTTGATCCGGAAGTAAGCCTGCAGCGGCAGGTCGACATGAACGCCGGGTGGAACATAGATGAAACTGCCACCAGACCAAACCGACGTATTCAAGGCCGCAAATTTGTTATCTTCCGGAGGAATAATGGTACCAAAGTATTCTTGGACGATGTCCGGGTGCTCTCGCAAGGCAGCATCCATATCCAAAAAGATAACGCCTTTATCTTCAAGGTCTTTGAGGATGCTGTGATAAACGACCTCACTTTCATATTGAGCACCGACCCCGGCCAAGAACTTCTGCTCGGCTTCTGGGATGCCGAGACGGTCGAAAGTATTCTTAATATCCTCAGGAACATCATCCCAGGAATCAAATGCTTTACTGGCATCGACCGGCTTGATGTAGTAATAAATGTCGGAGAAGTTGAGCGTGTTGAGCATACCGCGTCCACCCCATTGGGGCATCGGGCGCTCCACGAAGTGACGATAACCCCGCAGGCGAAACTCCGTCATCCAGGTCGGCTCTCCCTTCATCCAGGAGATTTCTCTAACAATCGATTCGTCTAAGCCCTTGCGAGCTTTGAAGGCGTAATTCTCGGGTACACTAAAACCATATTTGTATTCATCAAGATTAACATCAAATGTTGTTGCCATTGTAATACCCCATTTCTCTAGGTAATTTACGCATTGACCAGCTTATCGTAACCTTCCACCTCTAATCGCTCGGCTAACTCTGGACCCCCGGACTCAATGATTTGCCCATCATACATTACGTGCACAAAGTGAGGCTTGATGTAATTGAGGATACGCTGATAATGCGTGATCACGATAAAGCCCCGCTCCGGCCCGGTTAAAGCATTAATCCCATCCGACACAACTTTGAGGGCATCAATATCCAAACCGGAGTCGGTTTCGTCCAAGATGGAAAATTTAGGTTCTAGCAAAGCCATCTGCAGAATTTCAGCCCGCTTCTTTTCGCCACCGGAAAAGCCTTCGTTGAGATATCGTCGGGCGAAACTCTTATCCATTTTGAGAAGTTCCATTTTGGCTGTAAGCATTTTTCGAAATTCAACGATGGGAATACCTTTCTTGCCATCGCCATTTTGGCCACCCTTGATTGCATTCACGGCGGTGCGCAAGAAATTGGCCATACTAATACCGGGGATTGCCGTGGGATATTGGAAAGCTAAGAATAGCCCCATCCGAGCCCGTTCGTCGGGGGGCAATTCAAGCAAGTTGACTCCATCCAGCCAGACTTCACCCGCCTCAACTTCATACTTGGGGTGCCCGGCCAGGGCATAAGCCATTGTGCTTTTGCCAGAGCCATTGGGCCCCATGATTGCGTGAATTTCGCCGAGCTTTACTTCCAGGCTCAGGTCCTTTAGAATGAGTTTATCTTCGATACTCACCCGTAGATTTTTGATCAAGAGGGATGAAGACATGATATATTGATTAGACTCCTTTTACTACTGGGTTTTGCAAAGGTTTTGTTTAGTATTTAGCTATTTTTATCCTGCGGACATTGTAGCATGCTCGCCTGACTTTGTCAACTATTTGGTTATTAAATATGCAAAAGATTGCAAAGTTTGGCGGGCTGTGTTATAATTCTTGGCACAACCTGGTTTCAAAACGCTCGATGCTGTTGGCCAAATCTGCAAATGTTTGCCAAGGATTGTCAAATCCCGGCCAAAGCGGCTCGAACCGAGGATTTGTCAACCCTCTTCAAGCACACAGCCCTAGTCGCCAACAGTTTCCGCTATTTTATGTTGACTCGCTGTCTTGGCTGAGAGGATCATCGTTATTAGCACAGGGTTTGGGTAAGATTATGACTGTAGCAAATGGAAGTAATGTTCTAATTAACAAACAAATGCCCGCAACGCGTCGTCGAATTTTAACACTGCTCAAGGAAAA
>JBFGLD010000563.1:0-4825 GCA_041576335.1 Anaerolineae bacterium
ACATCTAACATCCTCTCCTCAGAGGGTAATGGTGCGTTCTCGGGATTTTTGAGATGCTGGCTGGTTAGATGAAAACGGTAAAAACCCTTATCCTCTAAGAGCGTTGACAGTTCTTTGGTAACCATAGCCGGCGTTTTCTGGTAAAAACCATTCTCCTCGACAAAGTAGGTATCACCCGGCTTATCTGTCCACACCCCGTCATAAGTTGCGACCCATTCATGCATCAACATCATTGAAGTCAATAATGATTTTGCTTCAGTTTCTACCTGTTCCATCACCTGGCGCTGTTGGTTGTTATAAATCCAGACAAAAACAATTAAGCTAACCAGGCCCACGACTAAACCAATACTCAAAGTAATGCGAGCACCCAGATTTAGCCGGAAGTTAGATGTCAAGGACAATTTACCGGCGAGGAATCTTTTTATTTTACTCATTATCCTGCTCCGCTGCTGAGCTGTCTTTGATCGAGTGTGCCCCGATATTAGGGGTGCAGACTGCGAACTGCAGGCCAACCTTCGCCTAAATTTTTGGACAGACTCTCTTTGCTCTGACCGGCACAATTTGGCCGTAAACCTATACTTTTCAATTGTAGCTTATTTTGGAGCAGGTTGGTAGTGAGAAACGTCCCTATTAAATAGTGACAATCCTCTCTAATCTAGGCGATCCTCCTTGTTTTTAGTTCCGCGAGCAAATTCACGCATAATGCGACCGGCAGCCAGCCGGGAGATGGGTGCTTTGCCTTTGAAGACACCCCGGATCATATTGACCAAGACTGCCGGTTCTAAATTCTTAAGCAAGTAGCCCTGCGCTCCAGCCTCAATGGCTTGAAACAAATCCTGGTCATCATCAGACATCGTCAGAATAATGATTTTAGTCTGGGGTATCTCATGCAGGATGAGATAGGTGGCTTCGATGCCATTGCAGTGGGGCATGCGAACATCCATCAGAACCAGGTCCGGCTTTATGGCTCTGGCCTGGGCCAATGCCTCTAAGCCGTTGCTGGCCTCCCCGGCGACAATCATATCAGGCTGAGTCTCCAAGACGCGAATAATTTCCCGGCGGGCGAGTAGATGATTGTCAGCCACCAGCACTTTGATAGGTTCTTGGTCAGAGCTTTTCGCGTCCACGACCCATTACCACCGTTCATCCTAATTGTTTGGGGCACCAGCCCGAATCCATTCCAAGATTAGATTGATCTGGTCAGGCGGCAGCAGCTCCTTGAGCGGCATCTGCTTGCCGATCTCCTGCGTGTTTTGCAGCTTTTGGGCCAATAGGCTGTTGTCCGGGTCGCCGGGGATGATAACCGGCGCATTCTTGCCGGAAGTCATCACAGCTTCATAATTTTCCATACTCCAGTCACCGCGCTGTTTGTCGAGGTGGCAATTTCCGGCGCACGACTCGGCGAAGATCGGCAGGATATCCTCGGCATAATTGGGCACTCGCCCACCTGCCGGCTGGGGTTGGGGTGGACCTATTTCATCCCAGGTCCGGATGTAGGCAGCCACCGCCGCCACGTCCGCCCAGGTTAAGGGACCGCCATACGTTTCGGCAAAAACATGTTGTTCATTTTCTCGGTCAATCCCGATAATGGCCTGCATCACTCTGGCATCATCGTGGCTGCTCAAATAAGCGGCATCATTGAGCACAACGCCCTGGTCAGCCATCATTTCTTCAAGTGCTTCCTCATCCACATCGGCCTCCGGATCATCCAGAAGCGTTTTCAAGGCCAGTACTTCGGCGGAATAGGCTTCATCTTGACCGTCTTCCCCATGGCAACCGGCGCAGTGGTCGGCAAAGAGAGCAGCGCCTTGATCCGCGGGCAACATCTCGGCCGCAGCGATACCTTGATGAGGTTCTTCCTGAGCCATTTGCCAGTGACATTTTTGACATCCGGGATCGGTATGCGGCGGACTGACTACCTCAACTTCTGCCTCAACTGTTCCAACGTCTTCCCCGGCGCCTTCCGCCACCTCTGCCGTCACCTTCTCCTGCCCCTCAGCTTGCTGAACCTCGGGCGCCACTATCCTCATCGGCGGGTGGCACGTCTGGCAGGTATCGACCGTATAAGAGGCGTGCACCCCCGCCACCCGAGGAGCACCGGCGCTACCATCCAGATGACAATCGTGACATTCTTCCTGCCCTTCAATATCGTGGGGAATGGGGACAGAAAGATTACCGGAAATCGCGTGACACTGCTGGCAATCGTCATTGGAGCGCCCCAGGTGATCCCAGGCCAGGCGTGGCGCCCCGGCCACACCCGCCTGGTGGCAGCTTAGACAATCCATATCAATACCGGGCGGCACGGCGTGCGGAATAGGAGGTTGAGCGGTAATATTGGACACCGACCAGAAGATGGCCGCCAGGCCAACGAGAGCTACAGCGATCCGGCGATAGGGGATGAAAATTCCTCGTTTCATGTTTTTTCCTCAATGCGTCCTGAATACTTGAGCTTTCAAAATTTACCTGGCTGATGGTGCAGCGGCAGGTAAGCCGGCTGCTGCGGCTCTTGTTTCTTCTTCGATCACTTCAACCTCTTCCTCAATCTCCCAGATCGAGATAATTGGGAAAAACCTCAAGAAAAGCATAAAGAAGAAAATAAGCCAGGCAGCGCAGGCAATCATAATTGACCACTCGGTGAGCGTGGGGTTGTAGATCGCCACACCGTAGGGCAAGCGAGGACGAGTCAGCGTAGGAACCACTATCAGGACGCGCTCCAACCACATCCCAATATTGACCGAGATAGAAGCCACCACCAGCAACGGAATCGTCCGCAAGCGGGCGGGAACCAGGATAGCCAGAGGGATCACCAAACAGAGGAGAACCTGTCCCCAAAAGAGAGGCGCAAATTCGCCGTACAACTTCGCATTAAAAACGGCGATGTGAGACGGTTCTGAACCGTAAAAGGTGGTTAGATACTCGGCAATAGTGAAGTAGAGCCAGACCCCCGTCATGACCAACATGATTTTACCAAAATTTTGAAAGTGCTGTAGCGTCAGGTATTCTTCCAGGTGGAGGGCCCGGCGTAAGATAGCCATCGCAATAATCAACGACGCCAGCCCGCTGTAGATAGCTCCAATCACAAAGTAGGGCCCCAGAATAGTGCTGTGCCACATGGGTTGAATGGTCATCCCGAAAATCCAGGCCAAAACCGTGTGCACGGAAATTGCAAGCGGGATCATGAACAGGGCCATCGCGCCGATAATGCGCTCCAAGAGGTGCTTCTGGGCCGGAGTGCCCTGCCAGCCAAGCGCCAAGCGACGATAGAGCCAGCCCAACTGGCCCGGCTGATGATCGCGCAGAAACGCAACGTCGGGTATCATGGGGAGGTAAAGGTAAACTATGCTGAAAACAAGGTAAGCGTTCACCGCCACCACATCCCACAGGATAGGCGACTCTATGCGTCCCCGGACAAATAATTCCCACAGCCGGTCCGGACGCCCCATATCCATTACTACGTTAAAACTGCCGACCAGTAGGGCACAGACGGTGATGACCTCAGCCAGACGGGTAATGGGTCGTCGCCATTCGGCCCGCGCCAGACGCAAGATAGCCGAGGTCAACGTGCCGCCGTAGCTGATGGCGATAAAGAAAACAAAGTTGACGATGTACATGCCCCAAAAAACAGGTCGATTCAGACCCGTAACACTTAACCCCAAAGTTACCTGCAGGTAGTAGGCGTAGCCTCCCCACAGGATAAAACCTAGCAGGACAGTCATCGTTATCCAATAACCCCGGCCCATGCCCCGGAGGGGACGGAAGATAACCTCGTGCTTCTGTAAGGTCACTTCGGCCGGAGTTGGTCCTCGACGCAAACCGGTTGGTGTGCGAAAGATGGGTGTTGGTCTTCTGGCCATAGGTTACTCACTCCGTAAAAAGGTTACTTTAGGCTTGGTGCCCAAATCTTCCAGCAAGTGAAAGGCTCGCGGGCTTCGGCTCAAGTGAGAGACGGTACTGTTGGGATCATCCAAATCGCCAAAATAACGAGCCGATGCGGGGCAGGCCTGGTTACAGGCGGGCAGCAGGGTTAGCTCTGAGTTGGTCAGTTCGCGGCCTTCCTCGGCAGCCTGGGCCACAAGCTTGTTAACCCGGTGGAAACAGAAGGTGCATTTTTCAGCCACGCCCTTGGGACGCACCGGTAAATCGGGATTGAGCGCCTGATCCAAAGGGGCCGGAAATTCCGGCGCAGCATAATTAAAGCTGCGCGCTGTGTAAGGACAAGCCACCGTACAAAAGCGACAACCAATACAGGTATCGTAGTCGATCACTACGGCGCCATATTCATTGCGAAAGGTGGCTCCCACCGGGCAAACCGTGACACAAGGCGGGTTTTCACAATGCAGACATGGGCGGGGGATCAAATCGGCCTCCACAAAGGGATATTCGCCCTCGATCTCGCGGAAGACCTCGGTAAAGAAGATCGTACGTCCCTGATCAAACTCTTCGGGACCGCTAATCGGAATGTTGTTTTCCGCCTGGCAGGCCACCGTACAGGCCTGGCAAGCGGTGCATTTATCTAAATCAATCACCATGCCCCATTTAGGCATAAAGGGTTACCTCACTTTTGACTTCTGAGTACTGATCACGAACTGTTCATGCCGGATTATGTCTTATAGACTTTCACTCGTGTCCCCAGCCAGGCTGCGCTGCCGACCAGAGGGTCGCTTTGGGGCACAACAATTTCGGCGGGGTTGCTCCCCCGCACGGCGCCGGCCCAGCGGCCACCGGCAGTGTGTCCACCCCCTAAGGGAATATTAACCGCGTCAGGCATAGTTCCTTCGAACAGGCGAGCTTTAAGCTGAATTTTACCCTCGGGTGACTCGACCCA
>JBFGLD010000564.1:0-4822 GCA_041576335.1 Anaerolineae bacterium
AATCTGGCCGGCATCTGCTGCACCGCCAACGAAATTTTGATGCGCCAGGGTATTCCGGCCGCGGGCAACTTCCTGCATCAAGAGCTATCCATTCTGACCGGCGCGGTTGAGGCGATGGTGGTCGACGTGCAGTGCATTATGCAAGCCCTGGTTGGACTTGCCCAGAACTTCCATACCCAAATTATCACCACCTCCCCCAAGGTCAAAATCAAAGGGGCCACGCACATAGAGTTCGACGAACATCAGGGCCTGACCATCGCCAAGAAAATTTTGCAACAGGCCATCGATAACTATAAAAACCGGGGGAAAACGCGAATTCCCAATGTGCGTGAAGAGCTGATCCCGGGGTTTTCTCACGAATATATCAATTATATGCTGGGGGGTACCTACCGGGCCTCGTTCAGACCGCTCAACGACGCGATTATTGCCGGACGAATTCGGGGTGTGGCCGCCATTGTCGGCTGCAACAACCCGCGCAGCCGGCAGGATTATTTGCATACGTACGTGACCGGCGAGCTGCTCAAGCAAGACGTGCTGATTGTGGAGACCGGCTGTGGCGCTATTGCCAGTGCTAAAATAGGCTTGCTACTCGGCGAAGCCGGGCTTGATAAAGTTGGTCCGGGCCTGCGCGAAGTCTGCGAGACGGTCGGCATTCCGCCGGTGCTCCATATGGGCTCTTGCGTGGACAACACCCGCATTTTGACCGTGCTGACGCAAATGGTCGAAGAAGGCGGTCTGGGCGATGACATCGACCAAATCCCGGCCGTCGGTTTGGCTCCGGAGTGGATGAGCGAGAAAGCCCTCTCTATCGGCACCTACTGTGTTGCTTCGGGCGCTTATGTCATTTTCGGCGGCTCTTCGCCGGTCAGTGGCATGCCCGACCGGGTCGCCGACAGCGAGATCGTGTCCAGGCTTGTGAGTGACGGCTGGGAACGGTTGTATGGCGGCAAGCTGGAATTTATCGCCGATCCCGATGACATGATCCGCAAAACTCTTGAACACATTGACGTAAAGCGAGCTGCGTTAAAGCTGCCTGAGTACGATCCAAGGCGATTTGGGCGCAGCGGCGATAGGCGACTGCTGGAACTTGAGAGGCTGCCCCTGGCAGAACGACAAGCAGCCCTGTACGGTTAGCCAGCACCAAGCAACATCAGGAGGTTAATGATATGTCTCGATATATTGCAACGCGTGCTATTCGGGGAGCCAACGCGCTGACCACCGAAGCTGAGTTCATGCTCCGAAAAGCGCTGGCCGACAAAGGGCCGGAGACGCCGGTGGCCTTCCCCAATACGGCCTACTATCTTCCCCTTATCTTTGGGATGACCGGCATCCAGATCAAGACCCTCAGCCAACTGACAGAGGTGATCAGGCATGCCCGTTCGCTGCTGCATCCGGTTCCGGCGGCGGCCCACTGGACGCCCTACTTGGGCGAAACCCTCGACAGCGGCATGGCTACCCTACTGGCTGCTGAGACGATTGAGGCCATCCGCTTCGTCTATAACTTGCAGCCGGAACCAATGCCCGGCTTTCAGTTAGCCGGCGGCACCTCCTTTACCAGCCCTGACAATGGACGCGGTGCCGGAAACGGCACCAACGGACACCTGAACGGCCCTATTGACGATATCCAGTTACGATCGTGGGGCATTCAGCTTGTAGACGGACGGATGCCAGGTTTTGCGGCCATCGTCGGTGCAGCCAAGTCGAACCAAATCGCTGTCAAGCTGGTCCGTGAACTGCAGCGCCGCAACATCCTCACGTTTCTTAGCGGCAACGTTAACGGGCGTTCTATCATCCATCAACTGCACGAAGAAGGGGTAGAGATGGGCTACGATACGTATATCGTGCCCTTCGGTACCGATACCATCAGTGCCATCTACGCGCTGGGCTTTGCCGTTCGCTCGGCGTTAACCTTCGGGGGGCTTAAGGGAGGACAGGCCCGTGACATTCTGCTGTACAACAAGGAGCGCGTGTTTGCCTTTGTGCTGGCCCTGGGCGAGGTAGACGACCTGAAGTATGCAGCTGCAGCGGGAGCCATCAACTTCGGTTTCCCGGTCATTGCCGATACCATCATTCCGCAAATCCTGCCAACCGGAGTGACCACGTACGAGCACGTCATATCCATGCCCTGGAACGAGATCCCCGGCCAGGATGATATGGAAAAGACCGAGCACCTGGTACATAAGTGTATCGAAGTACGGGGGGTTAAGGTCAAAATTACCGACGTGCCGATCCCGGTTCCCTACGGTTCCGCCTTTGAAGGGGAGGTGGTGCGCAAGCCCGACATGCAAGTTGAGTTTGGCGGCAAAAAATCGCGCGCTTTTGAGTTCCTGCGCATGGTCGACTTGGACCAGGTTCAAGATGGCAAAATCGAGGTAATCGGCCCTGGCTTTGACGATATTGAGGTCGGCGGCGCGATGGATCTGGGGATCCTCATTGAAGTGGCCGGCCGCAAGATGCAGCTTGACTTTGAGCCGGTTCTGGAGCGGCAGGTCCATTACTTTGTCAACGGGGCGTCGGGAATACAGCACATTGGTCAGCGCGACATCGCCTGGATTCGAGTCAGCAAGGCTGCCGTCGATAAGGGCTTCAAACTGCGCCATTTGGGCGATATTCTGCATACCCGGCTCCACGCCGACTTTGGCAGCATCGTCGACAAAGTGCAGGTTACAATCATCACCGATCCTGGGCTGCACGCCGAGTGGCTGAAGCAGGGGCGCAGTGCCTTCGACTTTCGTAATAAGCGCATGGCCGACTTGACCGACGACAAAGTGGACGAGTTCTACTCATGTACGCTGTGCCAAAGCTTTGCGCCCAACCACGTCTGCATCGTGACCCCCCAGCGGGTGGGCCTGTGCGGGGCTTACAATTGGCTCGACTGCAAGGCGAGTTACGAAATCAATCCGACCGGCCCCAACCAACCCATTCCCAAAGGGCGCGTGCTCAACGAGATCAAGGGCTATTGGAGCGGCCCCAACGAATTCGCGCAGCAGGCTTCCCATGGCGCCGTTTCAGAAGTCACGATGTACTCCATTATGGAGAACCCAATGACGGCCTGTGGCTGCTTTGAATGTATTGTGATGGTTGTCCCCGAGGCCAACGGGGTCATGATCGTTTCCCGCGAAGATACCAGTATGACCCCGGCCGGTATGACCTTTAGCACCCTGGCCGGTTTGGCCGGGGGTGGTCTGCAAACGCCCGGCGTGATGGGCGTGGGCAAATATTACCTAACTAGTCCCAAATTTATCTCGGCCGATGGCGGTTTCAAGCGGGTGGTTTGGATGAGCAGTTTTCTTAAGCAGAGTATGGCCGAAGCCTTCCAGGCCGTGGCCGAGCGCGAGGGAGATCCTGATCTCATCACCAAGATCGCCGACGAAACCGTCTGCACCGAGGTGGATGACCTGCTTACATTCCTGGAAGAGGTCGCTCACCCCGCGTTAACGATGGATCTAATGTTTTGAGCCGGGAAAGGAGTAAAGCTTGGTGAGTTCTAAGCTGGTCTGCGAGGTAATGCATAAAGGTCTCGTCGCCTGCTGGGCCGATGAATCGCTGGTCGAAGTCGCTCGACGCCTGTGTGACGACTCCATCCACGCCATATTTGTCTTAAACCAGAATGGACACGTCAGAGGGATTGTCTCCCAGACCGACCTGGCTGCAGCCTTGGTGGAGGGCGATTGGCAAGACCTGACCGCCGGCGAGGTTATGACTCCGGATGTGGTTACCATTTTCGAAGACACGCCCCTTGAGATTGCGGCCGAGGTCATGCTCAATCGAAACATTCACCGCTTGTTGGTGGTGCAGCAAGACAATCCAAGCACCCGACCGGTCGGCGTGCTCTCGTTTAGCGACATCACCTGCGAGATGGCAGGTTCATGAGCCTGCCGAGCGAGTCTGAGTGGAGTAGACCGAATGAGCACGCAATTGGTACGTGATTTGATGCATATTGGCGTCACAACATGTTCGACGGAGACGCCTATGGCTGCAGCCGTGCGAACCCTGCTGCGTGAGGCGATCGAATCGCTCGTCGTGCTCGACAACAACGGGCACGCGGCCGGGATTTTTGGGAGGCGAGAGGCCGTGGCTGCCTACGGAACGTCTGCGGCCAGTATTCACGGTGCCGAAACTCTGACGGTGGCCGACGCGATGCGGCCGGACATTCCCGAAATTCCGCCCGATATCCCGGCCAGTGCCGCCGCCCAAATAATGCTTGATCAAAACATACGCGACATATATCTGATGCACCGCGGCGGCGGTATGAGTTGGGCGGCGGCGGTACTGCGCTTTGAAGACGTGCTGCGCTGCCTGGCTCACCAAGACTGATTTATCAAAGTGCGATTTGATCTAAATTCAACATCATAAACCCGAGTCGTATGGAGGACGCCACCAATGCCAACAATCGAAATTCCCATTGAAAAATGGAATGGAACAGTCCGCGAAATCACCCTGGGAGCAACCGCTGCCGGGGGCGGAACTCGGACAAAGACCGTTACCGTGGGTGGTGAAACAACTCTACCGTTTTTACATTTCGAGGGCGCTATGCCTCATCCGCCTGCGATCGCCGTCGAAGTGCAGGATCGCCCGCCCGCCGACTGGTCACCGGTGTTACTGGCAGCGTGGGGTGATGCCGTTCACGATATAGAGGCCTGGACCAAGGCCGCGGAGGAGACCGGGGCCGACATGATCCTGCTTAAGTTCAGCCCGCATCTTGAGCTTACAGCCGATTATGCCCGCCGGATACTCCGCCGGATGCTCGACATCACCGGCTTGCCGCTCATCGTCTTTGGCCCCGGCCAAGCCGACCTGGATAACGATATCTTGGTTGCCG
>JBFGLD010000565.1:0-4816 GCA_041576335.1 Anaerolineae bacterium
CGCTGCGGCTCCGGCGATAAGATTAAGTCTCACATTTGGTGAGATGGGATAATCAGAAAAGGTGGCGGGTTCAACAATACTCAAGGTGTTGGAGGACTCTTGCTTAAATGACCCCAAAAGCTGGGCATAATTATTCTGATAATCCGATTTAATTTTCTCCCAGCTATCGATCCGCGACTCGATTTCGGCAATATCCGCGGCCGAGGTCAGGGTTTCAAGCGTCACCTTAAGACTTTCAATCTCCGCATCGGCCGTTTCAATCCGAGTTTGTAGCGTGTCCAACTGTTTTTCAATAAACCCGCGATTTCCTAACTGCGTCTGGTTGCCGGGACTTTGGGCGATGAGTTCCTCGGCAACGGCCGTAGCCAAGATCTGGGCCCGTTGGGGATGGACATCGATGACTGTAAGCTGGAGCAGAGCCGCATTCCAAACAACGTTCGTATTGACCATACCCTGCAGTTGATCCGGGGACATCTCCAGATCCAATCGCTCGACCACACCTTCTAAGACCGGACGCTGCTTAGCCAGGGTAGCATAAATTGAAGCTAGGGTCCGGCTCAGGTTAAGTTCCCCCTCATTGGGATCGGTACTCTGAATGCTGGTACCAACCATCAGCGTAGTGCGTGAGGCATAGAATCGTGGTTGCTGCTGCGTGTAAAAGTAGGCACTGCCACCCGCCAAGATTGCACCAAGTGCAATTAGCCACCACCATCTCAGCAGGATTATGAGGTAGCGTTTTACTTCCAGGATCATGGTATCAGTCATAAGTATTTACCTCGGTAACTAGTCAAGAGGCCATGTTAAGGAACAGCTTTAAATTCCGGTATGTCAAGAATTTTGATCCAGACCGGATCCCAGTCGTTGAAGCCCGTTCTGCTCAAACTGTATAAATTGTTTCCATCCGCATCCATCACCCAAATCTGGGCGTGGCCGGTACGGGTAGACCAGAAGACGATCCGGTTGCCATCGGGCGACCAGGAAGGATGCTTGTTTATTTCGGGTACGAAGGTATCCTTGCCGATTTCGCGGGCATTGAATTCCGCATTGCTTTCGGTTAGTTGCCGCAGGCTGCTGCCATCGCGGTTGACCACCCAGATCTCGTCGTCGGCACTGCTGTTTGAGACAAATGCAATCTGCTCTCGGGTTGGCGACCAGACCCCATTATAAGCAATACCCATGCCAAAATTCACAAGTTGCTGCTCCACGCTGTAATACGCATCGAACCAGAATATCGTCGGCACATCCTCTCTTTCAGCACTGGAACCAGCTCCACTACCGCCACCGCGATAACGGATTGTGTCTTTGGTAAATACCCGAAAACGCCCATCGGCGGAGTACGTATCTGCCTCTTTAGCTAAATCATAGGCCCATCGGTTGGTAAGCAAGGCCAGACCACTTCCGTCAGGATTGATAACGTAAACCTCGTCCTGGCCACTTCGGTCTGACAAAAACGCAATTTTGCCGATAAGTTGAGGTGGAATGGGACCGGGCGTGGGTGTACGGGTTGGGGTGGGTGTCATTTCCGGCAATTCGCCATTCAAGAGAATGAAGATTGGGGTGGCCGTTCCGGTCGGGGTTGGCGTGGCCGTCACCATGTTCATTGGGGTTGGGGTGGGCGTGCCAAAGGCGATGGCGGCTGCCGTTGCCTCCACCACTCGAAACAAAGCCGTTGCTGTATTCTCCGGGGTAGGCGTACTTGTGACGGCAAAGGGTGTGACCCAATTGAACGGTAAGGGGGTCGGAGTTCCAAATACGGTTGCCTCGTAGGTTAGCCTAGGGGCGATAGCGGCTGCAGTCACCACATTCTCCGGAGTTGGGGTGCTGGTAATCATGACTAAGGTGCCCGTTGTGATAGGTCCATCCGGGGCCAACACATCGGTCGTACCATCTTCCGCTTCGACTTCTTCAATTACAATATTAGCGACGGGAGAAGGCAGAGGAGGCAACACGCCCAGGCGTAGCGTAGGGCCGCGCCTTAAGGTCTCGCTGCCGTAGCCACTATCCCAGGCAAACCAACCTGCTTTTTCGGGGTTTAGACTGGCGAGTTGGAGAGATAAGTAATTGGCTTCAAGTCGATCTTTGATGATGCTGCGCTGAGCGGCGTTAAGAATAAAGGTGTTGATTTGGCCTTGGCCCAAATCAGCTGCGGTTAGTTCAGGGGCCACAGTCTCCTCGACGGAGGCATCATGCAAGCTCGAAAAATCCTGCTTGGCCCAAGCGGTGTTGGCCTCTACATCCAGGATATTCAAAGCAAAGGCGCTGCCCGCCGCAACTTCGTTGTCGGTGATCCCGGTAAGTTCCAATTCAGCCATAAAAATTGTCGAACCATCCGGAATGAATGAGAGATCGAACTGCATGGCGCCAAAGTTTAGCGTACCTTCGCGCAGGCCCGCGTACAGATAGCTATCACCAAAATGGTTACCAGTCTCTCCAGCCTGTACCCATCCAACCGAGTTGATGTCCGGCGAGAGCGCATATATGATGCCGCCGGGCGGCACTGCTGAAGTTGGGCTTGGGGTGGGAGTGGGGCGCCGGGTAGCGGTAGGGCTTGGTGTTTCAAGCTTCGCCGACGCTGCGCTTGATGTTGGACTAGGCGTGCTCGCCACCGGTAAAGCAATATCCGGAGGCGGTGGGGCTTGGGAGTAATTCAAGGCTAGATAAGCGCCGCCACCAACAACGATGATTAACCCGATAATTATTAAGCTGAGACGTAATAAATAGGCTGGACTGCTTATCTTCATATAACTAACTTCCCTCGCCAACGAATAAATTCTTCCAAATCACGCTGAGCAACACGCCATTGATGACCCACCTTAAAGGCAGGTAAACGCCCGGTTTTGCACCAGCGCCAGGCGGTTCGCCGGCTCAACTTGAGGTATGCAGCTACCTCGGCAATGGTGAGTAGCTCGTCGGAGCGGTCTGCTTGTTCTATTTTCGAATTAGATTGAGACTTCCTATTACTGCCTTCAAGTTTGCGTGATTGTACTGCCATAAACCCTCCCGATACTTGTGCGATTAATTACATTTTGATGGCCTGCGATGTACATTAATGGCCTCAACCTGACAAAAAAAGAGTCGAAGGCTAAATCCTTGATTTTAGTGACCATCAGCACACTAAGACGAACATAAATGGCCCTCAATGACCAAAAAAGAGAAGGACCTGGTGACGAAGGATAAATGGGCAGCTAAGGCTCCTTTTATCCTTCTTCATATGTCCCTCAGCCGCGCATAAAGGACAAGGTCTGCAGGCCGGCATCAACGGCACTCTTAAAGCCGGCCCAGGTGTTGATGCTCTTCAAAGCTGACAAGACCGGCCCCGGTCGTAAGGCCCACTCGCGGGTGGCCCGCTTCTGCCAATACTCCAAATCCTCGGCAGTCAGGTGGCCATAATCCAACACCGTCGAGCGGTCCATATCCACCTCTTCCCAGTTGGTGCCCGGCCGGAACCAGCCGTTCTCGACCACATCATAGAAAAAGGGCGTACCCGGATAAGGCGCGGCAATGTGGAAAATGGCAAAATCCAGGGGCAAACTCTTGGAAAAATCGATCGTCTGCCGGATAGTCTGTTCGGTTTCGCCCGGCAAGCCGATGATGAAATAGCCAAAGTTCTTGATACCGGCTTGCTTGGACCAGCGCAGGGCCCGCTCGGCCTTGTCCGGATAGGCCCCCTTGCGGGCTCGCTTGAGCACCGCCTCCGAGCCGGACTCGATGCCCCAGGACATCATATGGCAGCCGGCCTGGCCCATCAAGGCCAGCATCTCTTCGTCCACATAGTCGACCCGGCTGTTGCACATCCACTGCATGTTGATCTGTTCGTCGATCATGGCCCGGCACAGGCTGACCACCTGGGCCCGGTTGACCGTGAACAGGTCGGCATACATCATCACATTGTCGATGCCCAACTGTTTGAGCGACCACAACTCGGCCATGATATTCTGGGCTGAGCGCAGCCGGACCGCATAGTTGTAGCTGACGTGTTTGATGCAGTACTTGCAGCCGGCCGGACAGCCCCGGCTGGGCACCACAAAGGCATAGGGGCCTTTGATCAGGGGCATGCGATAGTCATCCAGGGGCAGCAGTTGGTGCTGCGGCAGGGGCAGCCCGTTCAAATCGGGAATAAAGGGCCGGTCCGGGTTGAGCTGCACCTGACCCTGACTGCGCCAGGCCAAACCCTTGATGCCGCTCAGGTCGCCCTGAGCCAGGGCTTCGGCCGAGAGCGGCTGCCAGCCGGGGTCGGTCTGCTGCATCAGCTCGGCCATCTGCTCATTGCGGCCGCTCTGCCCGGCCAGGGCGTCAACCAGCTCGCGCAGGGTCAACTCCGGTTCACCCCGCACAATGTAGTCCAGGGCCGGAAAGGCGGTCAGGGTGTTGCGGGTGTTGGGGGTGACGTGGGTGCCAAAGGCGATGGTCCGGGCGCCCTTGCTTTTGGCCAGAAAGACGCCGTACATATCGTTGGTCAGGGTCGGGGCGGTCACCTGGGTCAGGTAATATTGGGGCCGTTTGCGGGCCAGCAGCTGCTCAAACTCGGGCCAGCTCATGCGGGTGGCAATGGCGTCGACCACCTCGACGGTGTAGTCGGGCTGCAGGCAGGCGGCCAGGGTGGCCAGCGAGACCTGGGGCCAGAGCATATTTTCGCGGGAGCGGCGGCCAACCCGGTGTTGGGAGCGGATCCAGATGCCGCCGTCGGGCGAGGGCGGGTTGACCAGCAGCACATCGACCGTGTCGGGGCCGCGCCGGGCTTGAGTGGGGTCCTCGATCAGGGCGGTGATGTCCGGGAATTCAGCCGGGCGCAGCTTTTTGACCGGGCGGGTACCCA